>CAZRFB010000493.1:0-12131 GCA_964599185.1 uncultured Rhodobacterales bacterium
CTTCACCGCCAAGATGATCCAGCGGGCGCAACCCGCCGTCATCCCGATGTTTTTTGATGGCCAGAACAGCCGCCTGTTCCAGATCGCCAGCCACATGAGCCTGACGCTGCGCATGGCGCTGCTGATCAACGAGTTCGACCGCAAGCGCCGCCATGACCTGCGCGTGTCCATCGGGGGCGCGCTGCCGCAGGCGGGGCTGGCGGCGTTTCGCGGCGATGCGCGCGGGCTGATGGACCACCTGCGCCGGGCGACCTATGGCCTCGCCGACCCGCCGCTGCGCGACATGGGCTATGGGCATGATTTCGGCTGAAATCGCCCCGCGCATTGCGCGCGAAGCGGCAATTCGCTAACCAAGCGCTTGAAAAGACGTGAGGGAACCATGGCGAAAATCGCGATCCTGGGGGCGAGCGGCTATACCGGCGCGGAGCTGACCCGCCTGATCGCCACCCATCCGGGCATGGAGATCGCGGCGCTGACCGCCGATCGCCGCGCGGGCGAGAGCATGGCGGCGGTGTTCCCCCATCTCGGCCACCTCCGCCTGCCGACGCTGACGCGGATCGAGGACGTGGACTTTTCCGCCGTCGATCTGGCGTTCTGCGCCCTGCCGCACGCCACCACGCAGGAGGTGGTGAGCGCGCTGCCGCGCGATCTGAAGGTGGTGGACCTGTCGGCGGATTTCCGGCTGCGCGATCCGGCGGTCTATGCCGAATGGTATGGCCACGCTCACCGCGCGCTCGATCTTCAGGCCGAGGCGGTCTATGGCCTGACCGAATTCTACCGCGACGCGATCCGCCCGGCGCGGCTGGTTGCGGGGACGGGGTGCAACGCCGCGACGGGGATGTATGCGGTGCTGCCGCTGCTGGCGGCGGGCGTGATCGACCCCGACGAGATCATCATCGACCTCAAGACCGGCGTCTCGGGCGCGGGCCGCGCCGCCAAGGAGGCGATGCTGTTCACCGAGGTCTCCGGCGGCCTGCACGCCTACAACGTCGCCAAGCACCGCCACACCGCCGAGTTCGATCAGGAGTTTTCGCGCGCGGCGGGGCGAGCGGTGGTGTGCAGCTTCACGCCGCATCTCATCCCGATGAACCGGGGCATCCTCGCCACGGTCTATGTGCACGGCGACGCGGCGGCCTGTCATGCGGCGCTGGCGGCGCGCTATGCCGATGAGCCGTTCATCCACATGCTGCCGCAGGGCCAGCCGCCGCAGACCCGCCACGTGAGCGGGTCGAACTATGTGCATGTCGGCGTGTGCGCCGACCGGCGGCCGGGGCGGACCATCGTGTTCGCGGCGCTCGACAACCTGATGAAGGGGGCGTCGGGGCAGGCGATGCAGAACGCCAACCTGATGCTGGGCCTGGCGGAGACGCAGGGGCTTGAGGCGGCCCCCCTGTTTCCGTGACGGCGGCGCAGCGCAGACAGGACGCGGGAAGCGGCGTTCCCGGCTGGATCGCCGCCAATATCTACTGGGGCCGGATCAAGGCGCTGGTGCGGATCGCGTCGTCGGCGCTGGGGCGGTTCAGCCGTCAGGACGGCGACGCGTTGTCGGGCTATATCGCCTATTCCACGTTTCTCTCGATCTTCCCGTTCGCGATCTTCGCCACCGCGCTGATCGGCGCCACGCTGGGGCGGATGGAGAGCGACCGCCTGATGGACGCCCTGTTCGGCATGGCGCCGCCGCATATCGCGCAGACGCTGGCGCCGGTGCTCAAGGGCATCACCGCAGGCGTGCGCGACGGGGTGCTGACGATTTCGGCGGTCGGCGGGCTGTGGGTGGCGTCGAACGCGGTCGAGGCGATCCGCGTCGCCTTCGACCGCGCCTATGGCGTGCGCAGGCCGCGCGGCTATGTGCGCCGCCGCCTGCGCGCGCTCGGCTTTGTGGTGCTGGCGGCTGCGACATTTGCGCTGCTGGGGTTTCTGATCATCGCGGCGCCGCTGGCGCTGGCGCTGATCGAGAAGTATTCGGGCTTCAGCGCGCCATTCGGGGTGGGCGCGCTGCGCTATTTGATCGGCGTTGCGATCCTTGCGCTGTTTCTGTTCCAGATCAACCTGTTGCTGCCGTCTCAGCGGCCGCCCCGGCGCAGGCTTTGGCCGGGGATATGGGTGTCGGTGGCGCTGTGGACGGCGGGCGCCGGGGGATTTTCGGTCTATCTGTCCTATGCGCCGTCCTACACCATCACCTATGGCGCGTTTGCGGGCGTCATAGTGACGCTGCTGTTCTTTTATCTGACCGGCGCCGCTATAATTCTCGGGGCGCAGGTGAACGCGGTGCTGATGGCGTTCCGGCGGCCGACGGCGCGCGACAGCGAAGCGTCAGGTTGACGGCGCTAGGATGCGGCGGCGCGCAGGGCGACGCGGTGAAGCGGGAGAACGAGCGATGGCGATGACGCGCAAGAAGCGGCGGATCATGCTGCTGGCGGCGGGCGCCGTGATGATCAGCGGGGCGACCGCGCTGGCGGTGGTCGGCTTTCGCGAATCCATCGTGTTCTTCGTGCCGCCCACCGAGATGCTGGCCAAGAACCCCGCGCCAACCCAGCGGCTGCGCGTCGGCGGCATGGTGGTCGAGGGCACCGTGGTGCGCGGCGAGGGCAAGCAGATCAGCTTCACCGTGACCGACTACGAGACAGAGGTCGCCATCGCCTTCACCGGCGTGCTGCCCGACCTGTTTCGCGAGGGGCAGGGCATCGTCGCCGAAGGCTACTGGCGCGACGGGCGCTTCGTCGCCGAAGAAGTGCTGGCCAAGCACGACGAGAAATACATGCCGAAGAACGTCGCCGACACGCTGAAAAAGCCCGCGCCGGGCGTCTGAAACCTCACGCGGGATGCTGCATAATGATCGCTGAACTCGGACATTTTCTGCTCATCATCGCCTTCGCGGTGTCGCTGGTGGCGTCGGTCGCGCCGCTGGTGGGGGCGCATCGCGGCTGGTCGGACTGGATGGCGATGGCCGCGCCCGCCGCGCTGGTGCTGTTCGCGCTGGTGGCGGGGTCGTTCGCGGCGCTGACCCACGCCTTCGTGACCTCGGATTTCTCGGTGCGGCTGGTGGCGGCGAACTCGCATTCGCTCAAACCCCTGATCTACAAGATCAGCGGCGTATGGGGAAACCACGAAGGCTCGCTGCTGCTGTGGGTGCTGATCCTGACGCTGTTCGGCGCCCTGGTGGCGCTGTTCGGGCGTCAGATCCCCGCCGGGCTGAAGGCGCGGGCGCTGGCGGTGCAGGCGATGATCGGCTGCGGCTTCCTCGCGTTCATGCTGTTCACCTCCAACCCGTTCGAGCGGCTTTTTCCGGTTCCCTTCGACGGCAATGACCTCAACCCGCTGTTGCAGGACCCCGGCCTCGCCTTCCACCCGCCGTTTCTGTATTTCGGCTATGTCGGGCTAAGCATGGCGTTCAGCTTCGCCGCCGCCGCGCTGATCGAGGGGCGGGTGGACGCCACCTGGGCGCGCTGGGTGCGCCCCTGGGCGCTGGCGGCGTGGGCCTCGCTGACCATGGGCATCGGGCTGGGCAGCTGGTGGGCCTATTACGAGCTTGGCTGGGGCGGCTTCTGGTTCTGGGATCCGGTCGAGAACGCCAGTTTCATGCCGTGGCTGGCGGCGATCGCGCTGTTGCACTCCGCCATCGTGGTCGAGAAGCGCTCATCGCTGAAGAACTGGACCATCCTGATGGCGATCCTGGGCTTTTCGCTGTCGCTGCTGGGCACCTTCATCGTGCGCTCCGGCGTGATGGAGAGCGTGCACGCCTTCGCGGTCGATCCTGAGCGCGGCATCTTCATCCTTGGCCTGCTGATCGTGGCCATCGGCGGCAGCCTTGCGCTCTACGCCTGGCGGGCGCCCTCGCTGAAGTCGGAAGGCGTGTTCTCGCCGATCAGCCGCGAGGGCGGGCTGATCCTGAACAACCTGCTGCTGATGGCGGGCTGCGGCGTGGTGTTCGCGGGCACCATGGCGCCGATGGTGCGCGAGGCGCTGACCGGCGACAAGATCTCGGTCGGCGCGCCGTTCTTCGATCTGGCGTTCACGCCGTTCATGGCGCTGCTGGCGCTGGCGCTGCCGCTGGGGGCGCTGATGCCGTGGAAGCGCGGCGATCTGGGCAAGGTGGCGGCGAAGCTGTGGTGGGCGGCGGCGGGCGCGCTGGCGTTCGGCGCGCTGGTCTGGGGGATGCAGACCGGGCGTTCGCCCATGGCGCCGGTGGGGCTGGCGCTGTCAGCGTGGGTCCTGCTGGGCGTCGCGGTCGAGATCGCCGAGCGCGGCAAGCTGTTCAAGGCTCCGGCGGCGGAGACGCTGCGCCGCCTGTCGCGCGCGCCGCGCGCCGACTGGGGCAAATGGGCGGCGCATTCGGGGCTGGCCATCGCGATCTGGGGGATCTCGGCGATCACCGCCTGGCAGGTCGAGGACATCCGCATCGCGCGCATCGGCGACAGCTATGATTTTGGCGGCTACACGCTGACCTTCGACAGCGTGCGCGAGGTGCAGGGGCCGAACTATGTCGCCACGCGCGGCGAGTTCCACGCCTTCCGCGACGGGGTTCAGGTGGCGCATGTCTATCCCGAGAAGCGGCTCTACACCGAAGGCCGCTCACCGATGCCGACCACCGAGGCCGGCATCGACGCGGGCTTCACCCGCGATCTCTACATCGTGCTGGGCGATCCGCAGGCCACGGGCGACGGCTGGGCGGTGCGCGCCTATGTCAAGCCGTTCGCCAACTGGATCTGGGGCGGCACCATCATCATGGCGCTGGGCGGCGTGCTGTCGCTGACCGACCGGCGCTATCGCGTCGGCGCGCCGACGCGCGCGGCGAAGGCGCACGGGGCCGCTGCGGCGGTGGCGGCGGAATGAGACGCCTGCGCGGCCTGCTGATCGCGCTGGCGCTGCTGATGGCGGCGCCAGTGGCGGCGGTGCAGCCCGACGAGGTGCTCGACGACCCGGCGCTGGAGGCGCGGGCGCGGGCGCTGTCTTCCGGCCTGCGTTGCCTTGTCTGCCGCAACGAAAGCATCGACGACAGCAACGCCGATCTCGCCAAGACGCTGCGCCTGCTGGTGCGCGAGCGTCTGGTCGCGGGCGACAGCGACGCCGAGGCGGTGCAGTATCTGGTGGACCGCTACGGCGAATACGTGCTGCTGAACCCGCGTTTCACGCCGGCCAACGCGCTGATCTGGTTCTCCGGCCCGGCGCTGCTGCTGGGCGGCGGGTGGCTGGCGTGGGGCTTCATCCGCCGCCGCGAGACCGCCGCCAGGCCGGCTCCCGCGCCGCTGACGGCGGAGGAGACGCGCAGGCTCGAGCGGCTGATGAACGGCTGAGCCGCGCCCGCTCGACGCCGCCCCGCCAGCCGCTATGATCGCAGGCGGGGAGGGCGCCGGATGCCTTACGAGACCATACTCTACGCCGTCGAAGCGGGTGTCGCGCGGATCACGCTGAACCGTCCCGACAAGATGAACTGCCTCAGCGGCCCGATGCGGCGCGAACTGCTGCACGCGCTGAGGCGCGCGCCGGACGAGGCGCGGGCGGTGCTTTTGACCGGCGCCGGGCGCGGCTTCTGTTCAGGTCAGGATCTGGGCGACGCGCGCAGCCTCGCCGATCTCGATCTGGAGGGCACGCTGCGCGACGAATATGAGCCGCTGTTGCGCGCGCTTTATGACTGCCCGATCCCCACGCTCTGCGCGGTGAACGGCGCGGCGGCGGGGGCGGGGGCCAACCTGGCGCTTGCGGCGGACGTGGTGATCGCCGCACGCTCCGCCGTGTTCATCGAGGCCTTCGCCCGCATCGGGCTGATCCCCGACGCGGGCGGCACCTACTGGCTGCCGCGCATGGTCGGCACGGCGCGCGCGATGGGGATGTGCCTGTTCGCCGAGCCGATCCCGGCGGGCCGCGCCGCCGACTGGGGGCTGATCTGGGAGGTGGTGGAGGACGGCCTGCTTGGCGAGCGCGCCGACGCGCTGGCGCGGCGGCTGGCGCAGGGGCCGACGCTGGCGCTGCGGCTCACCAAGCAGGCGCTGCGGGCGAGTGCGGCGAACGATCTGGAGGCGCAACTGGCGCTGGAGGCGAAACTGCAAGGGCAGGCGGGCGCGTCGCGCGATTTTCTGGAAGGGGTGACGGCGTTCCTCGACAAGCGCGAGGCGCGTTTTGAAGGCCGCTGACAGCCTGATCGCGCGCCTGACGGCGGCGCCGCGCGCCCTGGACGCCGAGATCGGCGCGGCGGCGGCGGCGCGCTTCGACGCAAGGTTGCGCCCGTTGGTCGCCGGGGCGGCGGGGTCCAGCCCCTATCTCGCCCGGCTGATCGACCGCGAGGGCGACTGGCTGGCGGAGGCGGCGACGCGCGCGCCCGAGGCGGCGCTGGCCGAAATTCTGGCGGCCCCGCAGGCGGACGCGGGGCTGAAGGCGGTCGGCTCCGCCCTGCGGCTGGCCAAGCGGCGCGCCGCGCTGCTGGTCGCGCTGGCCGATCTGGGCGGGGTCTGGGGGCTGGACGCGGTGACGCGGGGCTTGAGCGACCTCGCCGACCGCGCGTTGCAGGTGGCGGCGGACGCGGCGCTGGCGGCGGAGACCTCCGGCCCGCTCAAGGGCATGGACGCGGGCCGGGCCGGCCTCGTGATCATCGCCATGGGCAAGCAGGGCGCGCGCGAGCTGAACTATTCCTCCGACATCGACCTGATCTGCCTGTTCGACGACGCGCGCTGGGAACGCGGCGATCTGGCGGAGGTCAAGGCGCGGATGGTGCAAGCGGTGCGGCGCATCGTCAAGCTGATTTCCGAGATCACGGCGGAGGGCTATGTCTTTCGCACCGACCTGCGGCTGCGGCCCAACCCCGGCTCCACCGCCGTCTGCCTGAGCATGGACGCCGCGGAGACCTATTACGAGAGCGTCGGCCGGACGTGGGAGCGCGCGGCCTATATCAAGGCGCGCGCGGCGGCGGGCGATCTGGCGGCGGGCGCGCGGTTTCTGAAGGATCTGACGCCCTTCGTCTGGCGTCGCCACCTCGACTTCGCCGCCATCGAGGACGCGCACGACATGCGGCTGAAGATCCGCGCGCACAAGGGCGTGGGCGCGCGGTTCGAGATCGCCGACCATGATGTGAAACTGGGCCTGGGCGGCATCCGCGAGATCGAGTTCTTCGCGCAAACCCAACAGCTTGTGCGCGGCGGCCGCGACGCCTCGCTGCGCGAGCCGACCACGCGCGGCGCGCTGCGCGCGCTGGAGCAGGCCGGAGTGCTGGACGCCGAGACGCGCGCGGCGCTCGACGCCGCTTACGTGGCGCACCGCACGCTGGAGCATCGCCTGCAGATGATCGAGGACGCGCAGACCCAGACCATCCCGGCGTCGGCGGAGGCGCGCGCGCGGGTGGCGGCGCTGGGCGGCTGGCCGGACCGCGCGGCGTTCGAGGCGGAGGTCGAGGCGCGGTGCCTGAACGTGCGCGCGATCTGCGACGGCTATTTCCTGCCCGACGCGCGCGGCGCGGCGCCGACCGGCGAGGCTGATCTGGCGCGGCTGGGCTTTCAGCGCCCCGAGGCGGCGGCGGCGCTGATCGAGGGCTGGATGGGCGGGCGCATCACCGCCACCCGCAGCGAGCGGGCGCGGCGCCGCTTCAAGGGGCTGATGCCGCTGTTTCTGGAGAAACTGGCCGCCGCCGCCAACCCCGACGAGGCGATCGCGGAGTTCGACCGCTTCCTGTCGGGTCTGCCCGCAGGCGTGCAGCTTTTCGCGCTGTGCGAGGCGAACCCGATGCTGCTGGACCTGATCGCCGAGATCTGCGCGGCGGCGCCAAGGCTGGCGGCGTATCTGGGGCGCCACGCCGGCGTGCTGGACGCGGTGCTCGACCGGCGGTTCTTCGAGCCGCTTGACGCGGGCGCCGCGCTGACCGCCGATCTGCGCGCGCGGCTCGACGCCGCGCCGGACTATGAGGCGCGGCTGGACGCGGCGCGGCGCTGGGCCAAGGAGATGCGGTTTCGCGTCGGCGTGCAGGTGCTGCGCGGCGTGGCGCGCGCGGCGGAGGCGGGGCGCGGGTTTTCCGCCATCGCCGAGGCCTGTCTCCGCGCGCTTTATCCGCATGTGGTGGCCGACTTCGCCCGCAAATACGGCCCGCCGCCGGGGCGCGGCGCGGCGGTGGTGGCGATGGGCAAGCTGGGCAGCGTCGAGATGACCGCGACCTCCGACCTCGACCTGCTGGTGATCTGCGATCCGGCGGAGGAGGAGGAGAGCGCGGGGCCGAAGCCGCTGGCGTCGGGGGTGTATTACGCGCGGCTGACGCAGGCGCTGATCGCCGCGCTGACCGCGCCCACCGCCGAGGGGCCGCTCTATCCGGTGGACATGCGGCTGCGCCCCTCCGGCAGCAAGGGGCCGGTGGCGGTGAGGCTGAGCGCGTTCGCGCGCTATCAGCGCGAGGAGGCCTGGACCTGGGAGCATCTGGCGCTGACCCGCGCGCGCGGCGTGGCGGGGGATGCGGCGGTGCTGGCCGACGTGGCGCAGATCATCGCCGAAGTGCGCGCCGCGCCGCGCGACGCCGCCGCCACGCTGAAGGACGTGGCGGAGATGCGCGCTCGCGTCGCCGAGGCGCAGAAAGGCCAGCGCGCCAACCCCTGGGCGCTGAAGCACGCCGAGGGCGGGCTGATGGACATCGAGTTCGCGCTGCAGGCGGGGCTGCTGATCGCGCGCCTGCCAGACCTGCGCAGCCCGCGCGACGCGGCGCCCGCGCTGGCGGCGGCGGGGTGGCTGGATGCGGACGCGGCGCGCACGCTGGCCGACGCCCATGCGCTGATGCTGGCGTTGCAGCAGGTCGAGCGGGTGGCGCTGGACCGGCCCTTCGACCCGGAGACGGCGGGTCCGGGCCTGCGCGCGGCGCTGGCGCGGGCGGGCGGGGCGGCGGATTTCGCGGAACTGGAGCAAAAGCTGATCGCGGCGCAGCGCGCGGCGGCGGCGGCGGTTGCGGCGGCGCTGGGGTCGTGAGCCTGCCGATCGTCCACCACCCCGACTATGTGGCGCCGCTGAAGCCCGGCCACGCCTTTCCGATGTCGAAATATGGCTACCTGCGCCAGAGCCTTGAGCGGCGCGGCCTGATGCGCGCCGGAAGCTGGCTGGCGCCC
Organism: uncultured Rhodobacterales bacterium; assembly: GCA_964599185.1. Lineage (GTDB taxonomy): Bacteria > Pseudomonadota > Alphaproteobacteria > Rhodobacterales > Rhodobacteraceae > Rubrimonas. The sequence continues at coordinate 9,069 of CAZRFB010000493.1, forward strand.
GCGCCAGCGTCGCCTGCGGCGCTCGGCCTTGCGCATGATCCCGGCTATGTGGCCGACGCGCTGGCGCTGCGGCTGGATGCGGCGGCGGTGCGGCGCATCGGGCTGCCGCAGACCGAACAGGTGGTGCGCCGGGCGCGGCTGGCCGCCGCAGGCGCGACGCTGGCGGCGCGGCTGGCGCTGGAGCATGGCGTCGCCTGCAACGGCGCGGGCGGCTCGCACCACGCCGCGCGCGACCATGGCGCGGGTTATTGCGTGTTCAACGATGTCGCGGTGGCGGCGGCGACGCTGCTGGCCGAAGGGCTGGTCGCCCGCGTGCTGGTGATCGACGCCGACGTGCATCAGGGCGACGGCACGGCGCGCATCTTTGCGGGCGACCCGCGCGTGTTCACCTTCTCGATCCACAATGCGAAGAACTTTCCCGCCCGCAAGGCGCAGTCCGATCTGGATGTCGCGCTGGCGGACGGGCTGGAGGACGCCGATTATCTGGCGGCCTTTGCGCAGGGGATCGCGGCGGCGTTCGCCGCCTGCGCGCCCGATCTGGTGTTCTACAACGCGGGCGTGGACGTGCACCGCCGCGACCGGCTGGGGCGGCTGGGCTTGAGCGACGACGGCCTGCGCGCCCGCGACCGCATGGCGCTTGAGGCCGCGCGCTCGCGCGGCCTGCCCGTGGTCGGCGTGCTGGGCGGCGGCTATGGCGACGATCCGTCGGAGGTGGCGGAGCGCCACGCGGTGCTGTTCGAGGAGGCGGCGCGGCTGGCGGCGTGAGGGCGGGGTGGCCAAAAACGCGCGGCCCCGGCCTGGCGTCAGGACGGCGCGGGATGGGGGATGAGGCCCCGGCGCGGTGGTCGGGGTGGCGACAGATGGGGCGCCCCGGCGCGGTGGCCGGGGCGGCGGGGTTTGGGCGCTCGTTACGCCTCGAACTCGATCAGCAGGTCCTTGGCGTCCACCTGCGCGCCTGCGGGGGTGACCACGCGCTTGATCACGCCGTCGCGGTCGGCGTGCAGCGCTGTCTCCATCTTCATCGCCTCGATGGTCAGCAGCATCGCGCCCTGCAGCACCTTCTGCCCCGCCTCGACCGACACCGAGGCGATCACGCCCGGCAGCGGCGCCGCCACATGGGCGGGGTTGCCCGGCTCGGCCTTGGGGTGGGCGGTGGCGCCCTGCGCCGCCAGCCGGTCGGGCGCGCGGATGGTGCGCGGCTGGCCGTTCAGTTCGAAGAAAACCTTGACCTCGCCCTCGTTGCTCTCGCCCACGGCGGACAGGCGGATCACCAGCGTCTTGCCCGCCTCCAGATCGACGGCCAGCTCCTCGCCCGGCTCCATGCCGTAGAAGAACGTGCGCGTCGGCAACTGGCGCACCGGGCCGAAGTCGCGGCGGCGGCCCATGTAGTCGAGATACACTTTTGGATACATCAGATAGCTGGCGAGATCCTCGTCGTCGATCGCCTTGCCTTCAAGCTCGGCGGAGATCTTCGCGCGCACCGACTCCAGATCGACCGGCGCCATCCCGGCGCCGGGCCGCACCGTCACCGGCGCCTCGCCCTTCAGCACCTTCTTCTGGATCGCGGCGGGCCATCCCCCCGGCGGCTGGCCCAGATCGCCGCGCATCATGCCGACCACCGATTCCGGGAAGGCGATGTCCTTCGCGGGGTCTTCCACATCGGCGCGGCTGAGGCCCTGCGTCACCATCATCAGCGCCATGTCGCCGACGACCTTTGAGCTTGGCGTGACCTTGACGATGTCGCCGAACATCTGGTTGGCCTCGGCGTAGGCCTTGGCGACCTCGGGCCACTTGTCCTCCAGCCCGATGCTGCGCGCCTGCGCCTTGAGGTTGGTGAACTGGCCGCCCGGCATCTCGTGCAGATAGACCTCGGAGGCGGGCGCCTTCATGTCGGTCTCGAACGCCACATACTGGTGGCGCGCCTGCTCCCAATAGTCGGAGATCGCGCGGATCGCGACGGGGTCCAGCCCGGTGTCGCGCGGCCCGGCCTTCAGCGCCTCGACAATCGAGCCAAGGCAGGGCTGCGAGGTGAGGCCGGAGAAGGCGTCCATCGCCGCGTCCGCCGCATCCACCCCGGCCTCCGCCGCCGCCAGCACCGAGGCCGCCGACAGGCCGGAGGTGTCGTGGGTGTGGAAGTGGATCGGGATCGCGATTTCGCCCTTCAGCGCCGTCACCAGCCTGCGCGCGGCGGCAGGGCGCAGCAGCCCGGCCATGTCCTTCAGCCCCAGCACATGCGCGCCTGCGGCCTCAAGCTCCTTCGCCATGCTCACATAGTAGTCGAGCGAATACTTGGCGCGGTCGGGGTCGTCGATGTCGCCGGTGTAGCAGATCGACGCTTCGAGGATCTTGCCGCTCTCCAGCACCGCGTCCATGGCGACGCGCATGTTCTCAACCCAGTTGAGGCTGTCGAACACCCGGAACACGTCCACGCCGGTCTCCGCCGCGCGCAGGGTGAAGGCGCGCACCACGTTGTCGGGATAGTTGGTGTAGCCGACGCCGTTCGAGGCGCGCAGCAGCATCTGGAGCAGCAGGTTGGGCATCCGGCGGCGCAGATCGCGCAGCCGCTGCCACGGGCATTCCTGCAGGAAGCGATACGCCACGTCGAAGGTGGCGCCGCCCCAGCACTCCATGCTGAACAGGCCGGGCAGGTTGCGCGCATAGGCGTCGGCGACGCGCATCATGTCGTAGCTGCGCATCCTGGTGGCCAGCAGCGACTGGTGGCCGTCGCGCATGGTGGTGTCGGTGATCAGCAGCCGCTTCTCGGCCAGCATCCAGTCGGCCACCGCCTTCGGTCCCTTCTCGGCCAGCAGGGTCGCCGCGCCGGCGGGCGGCGTCTCGACCAGCCATGCCGGGCTTTTCGCCGGTTTGGCGTGGGCGCTGGGCCGGGCGCGACCGGCGGTCTCGGGGTGGCCGTTCACGGTCACGTCGGCGATGTAGCGCAGGATCTTGGTGGCGCGGTCGCGGCGCAGCTTGAACTGGAACAGCTCCGGGTGGGTGTCGATGAAGCGCGTCGTATAGGTGGCGTCGCGGAAATCGGGGTGCGCGATCAGGTTCTCGACGAAG
>CAZRFB010000494.1:0-1682 GCA_964599185.1 uncultured Rhodobacterales bacterium
GCGGCGCATGGCGTCGGCGACCAGCGGGATGGTCTGGCGCAGCGGCGAGAAGATCTGGTTGCCCTGCGGCTCGTCGTTCTTGATGAAGTCGCCGCCGAGCCAGAAATCATAGCAGGCGTCGGCGAAGGGCTGCGGGCGCAGGCCCAGCTTGGGCTTGATGATGGTGCCGACGATGAAGCCGCCGTTCACATGCGGCCGCCCCAGCACCCGCCACAGGTCGGCGATGGTGGTCGAGGGGCCGTCGAAGCTGCGCAGATAGGCGGGCGGCGCCCAGAAATCGTGCATCTTGGCGTATTCGACATCGCCCATGCCCTGGTTGTTGCCGATGGTCAGCGTCAGGAACGAGCAGATCATCGCCCGCCCGTCGGTGATGTTGTGGTCGAACAGCGCCAGCGGATAGGCGATCTTGGTCACCTGCTTCGCCTCGTCGATCTCATAGACCAGCGCATCGACGCTGCGGGTGAAGTCGTCGGTGGTGCTGGTCTCGACGTTGGTGCCGGTCGAGCTTTCGGCGGCGAAATGCGCGGCGGTCTCAAGATAGCCGTGGCCCGCCTTGGGCTTCAAGATATAGGCCACCAATACATGGCGTCCGGCGGCGATGAGATCGGCCTCTTTCAGGCTGAGGTCGGCGTAGCGGTCTGACTGGTCCATGGGATGATTTCCTTCGTTCAGGCCGCGAGGGCCGGGGACAGCGTCTTGTCGGCGTAGCGTTTCGCCATGTCGTCCATCGAGATGACCTTGATCTTGCGGGCGTTGCCTGCCGTGCCGAACGCCTCGAAACGCTCCTTCACCAGCGCCTCCATCTCCTTCATCGCGGGGATCAGGAACTTGCGCGGGTCGAACTCGGCCGGGTTGGCCTTGGCGACCTTGCGGAACTGGCCGGTGATCGCCATGCGGCAGTCGGTGTCGATGTTGACCTTGCGCACGCCGTGGCGGATGCCGCGCACGATCTCGGCCAGCGGCACGCCATAAGTCTGGGGCATCTTGCCGCCGGCCTCGTTGATCAGGTCCTGCAGGTGCTGCGGCACCGAGGACGAGCCGTGCATCACCAGATGGGTGTTCGGGATGCGGGCGTGGATCGCCTCGATCACCCGCATCGCCAGGATGTCGCCGTCGGGCTTGCGCGAGAACTTGTAGGCGCCGTGCGAGGTGCCGCAGGCGATGGCCAGCGCATCGACGCCGGTGCGCGCCACGAAGTCGGCGGCCTGGTCGGGGTCGGTCAGCAGCTGGCTCTCGTCAAGCTTGCCCTCGGCGCCCGAGCCGTCCTCGGCTTCCGCCTCGCCGGTCTCCAGGCTGCCCAGCACGCCCAGCTCGCCCTCGACGCTGGCGCCGACCCAATGCGCCGCGTCGGCGACGCGGGCGGTGATCGCCACGTTGTAGTCATAGCTGGAGGGCGTCTTCATGTCGGCCATGAGCGAGCCGTCCATCATCACCGAGGTGAAGCCGTGGCGGATCGCCGAGAAGCAGGTCGCCTCGTTGTTGCCGTGGTCCTGATGCAGGCAGATCGGCACGTCGGGATAGGTCTCGGCCAGCGCCAGCACCATGTGGCGCAGCATGTTGTCGCCGGCGTAGGCGCGGGCGCCGCGGCTGGCCTGCAGGATCACCGGCGCGTCGCAGGCGGTCGCCGCCGCCATGATCGCCAGCCCCTGCTCCATGTTGTTGATGTTGAAGGCGGGCACGCC
>CAZRFB010000495.1:0-4616 GCA_964599185.1 uncultured Rhodobacterales bacterium
GAACTTGTAGAGCTTGCCAATGAACACGTCGTCGCGCGGCGTCGGCGTGAGCGCGGTCACAGCCGACGCGATGGCGATGATCGCAAAGGCGAACTCGAAGAACTTCGTGATCAGCAGCCCCAGCTGCGCGGGATCGAACGCAAGAATATCCATCGAAACATGACTCCTTGTCAGGTTAAAAGAAACCACGGGCGGAAGCCCCGTGTTTGCCCTGCTCAGGCCTCCCGCCATCCTTTCATCGGCGCCGCCACGGCGCCGTTCGTCGGGTCCGGGGCCATATCGGCCCAGACGCCGCACACGATGGCCGCCGCTCTCAGCAGCCGCCGTCCGCTGGCGCGCTGCGCGCCGTCGCCCGGCGCATCCCGCGCCAGCGACCGCGCCGCAGCGCTTGCCGATCCGTCGCCAAAGCGCCTCTCGCCCATGGCGGCGCGGCGCGCGCGATTGCGGATCGTCCACGCAAGCGCCAGCGCCTCGCCCGGGGTTCCGGCCAGCCCGGCGACGACGCGGCTTGCGGCGAGAATGTCCTCCAGCGTCGGCGGCGGGGCGCGCATCACACCGCGCGCGGCGGGGTCAGCGCGAAGTAGTGCACGCACAGCCGCACCACGCCCGCCGCAAACGCGCCGCCCTCCGCCTCAAGCGTCAGCGACGTCGGCGCGTAATAGGCCAGCGGCGCGCCGGTCACGCCTTGCGCATAGGCGTTGAGCGCCACGCCAAGGCCCGCGCCATAGCGATCCGCCCCGCCCGCCACGCCCAGCCGCCAGGTGGTGAGGCCGGGGCCGGTCAGCGGCGCGATCACCCGCGCCGTCACCCCCAGCACGATCGCCTTGTCGGGGATCACCGGCGCGGTGGTGGACAGCGCCCCGGCGCTCAGCGTGTGGTCGATCACCCTTGCGTGCAGCATCGTCGCCGCCCCGGCTTCGGTTCCGCCGAGCGCCGCCACCCATGCGGCGCCGTCATGCGCCACCTCAAGCCGCTCGTCCTCGACCCACAGCCTGCGCCCGACAAGCGGCGCGGCGAACGACCAGCCGAGATTGTCGGCGTAGGCGATCATCCCCTCCTGCCCCGCCCAGGCGCCGCTGGCGCCCGCGCCGACGATGTAGAGATCGCCGTCCGCAAAAACCTCCGGCGGCGCGGCGTTCGCGCGGCTGAGGGCGGCGGGCGCGCTCAGCGCGTCCAGCCGCGTGAGCGCGGTGTTCATCGTCACATGTTTCTGCGCCTGAGCGCCGTCGAGCAGCGGCAGGGCAAGGCGTCGCGTCTCAGCCATTGATGATGATCCTTGTTTCTGGTCCGGGGCCGAAAGCGGCGGATACCTGCGCCACCGACACGCCGAATTGCCCGACGAGCGCATCCTCGGCGCGCATCGCGGCGTCGTAGCGCGCCGACGGCGCCGTGGTCTCGAAACTGCGCGCCACCACGCCCGCCTGCGTCACGCGCACCCGGTAGCGCTCGCTCTCCTCGGCGAGCGGCGCCTCCGCCACGCCCCAGACATCGCCGCCCTGCCGGGTGCGCCGCGTCCAGCGCAGCGCGAAGCCGCCCGCGCCATCGCGCGTCGCCGTCAGATGCACAGGCGCATAGGGGCGCAGCCCGACCGCCGCAGGGGTCGCCGTCATCTCGACAAAGGCGGCGTCGCCCAGCGGCAGGTGCGCAGGTCCGATGCGATAGCGCGTCGCCAGCCCGATCTCGTCGGCCGCCGCCTCCAGCCGCCCCGGCGCGCCGTCGAGCAGCACAAACCGCGCCCCGGCGGGCGTCGGCGCGGCGATGAACGCCTCGGTCCCAGCCTGTCCGCGCAACAGCCCGTCCAGCCGGTATTCACCCGGCGCCGCCAGCTCGGCTTCGCGGAATTGCAGCACCTCCCACACCCCCGGCGCCGCCTCCACCGCCGCCGTGTTCGCGCCGCGCAGCACGCTCGCCGCCTCGCGAGAGGCCAGCGCCCCGCCGTACAGCCGCACCCGCAACCGCCCGCCGCCCATCCAGCGGTGGGGCGCGGCGGCGGGCAGGTCATCGACCAGAACGCCCACGGTCGCCGGACGCTCGATCAGCGTCTCGAAGGCGAAGCTGTCAGGCCCGGTCGCGCGATGAACCGCAACCGCCCCCGGCCATGGCCGCGCAAACGCCGCCACGTGCAGCCGCGTCGGCGCCGGGTCGCCCCCCAGCGCGGGCAGGTCCAGCGTCACGATCTCCACCGGCGCGCGCAGCGGCAGAGGCGGCGGCGCCACGCGCCGCCGCGGCGCGGTCGAGGGCCGATGCAGACGCTGCGCCACCCGCCGCGCGCTCACCGCGCGCCGCCCGGCGTCAACGATGCGCTCGATGCGCCAGGCTTGCGCGCCCAGCGCTCCCGGAAGGCGCACCACATCGCCCGGCTCCAGCGCCAGATACGAAGGCGGCAGCGCGAATGTCGCCTCCTCGCCCGCCAGCGCACCCTCCGCCAGCCAGCGGTCGGCGACGCGCTGCGCCGCGTCCGACGCCATGGCGATCCCGAGATCCGCCGCGTCCACGCGGCGCGGCGCGCCCTCCTCGGCCTGCGCCTCGACCGCCGCCGCCTCATAGGCGCTGTCGGCGCGCACAAACCCCACGCGCACCGCCTGCGGCGTCTCCGCCGCCGGGCCGCGCGTCACGGTCAGCGGCCCAGCCGCGCCGTCGGCGTCGTCGCGCGCCGCCATGTCCGACAGCGCCAGCGCCGCCACCGGCGCCCCGCCGCGCGGCGCGAAGCGCACCACGCCGCCGCTTTCGACCGCGTCAAAGCCATAGGCCAGCATCAGCGGCTGCAGCGCCTGCCGCGCCGACTGCACGCTCTCCTGCGCGTAGCCGTCCACCGTGGCGTGCAGCAGCGAGACGTCGATGGCGCGCAAGCCCGCCTCGGCGCAGATCTCCGCCACCACCTCCGCCAGCCCCGCCGCGCCCAGCCGCCCGGTGATCCAGTGGCCGAGCGCGTGGTTGTCGCCATCGGCCCAGACGTTCAGCCGCTGCGGAAAATCCGGCCACGGCCGCAGGTCCCAAGTCCAGACAAAGCTGCGCGCCGTCTCGACCATCGGCCCGCCATAGACCGGCGAGACCGGATTGCGCGCCGGATCGCGCCAGTAACCCAGCGCGGCTTGCAGGAACCGCCGCTGCATGTGCTCGTCGCGCGCCCGGGTCGAGAAATACGGCGCCGCATCCTCCGATGACTTCGCATCAAGAAACACGTTTGGCTGGTTGGCGCCCTTATCCACCGCCGGGCAGCCGATCTCGGTGAACCAGATCGGCTTGGATTGCGGAATCCAGGCCGTCGGCGCCGCCGCGCGCACGCCGCCGGGGCGGTCGTGATGCGGCTGGCGCCACCACGACCGGATGTCCTTGTAGCGAAACACCCAGTGCTCGCCGTGCGCGCCGTCAGTGATCGGGCTGCGCCGCTGCGCCGCGCGGTCGGCGTCGCTGGCGTAGAACCAGTCGAACCCCTCGCCGCCCTCGATATTGCCCTGCAGATAAGACAGCGCGTGGATCGAGCCGACCCCTGCGTCGAGATGGTCGTCGCCGTCGCGCCAGTCGGCGAGCGGCATGTAGTTGTCGATCCCGATGAAATCGACGTTCGGATCGGCCCACAGCGGATCGAGGTGAAACAACACATCGCCCGAGCCGTCGCCCGGCTGATGGCCGAAATATTCCGACCAGTCCGCCGCGTAGCCGATCTTCACCCCCGGCCCCAGGATCGCCCGCACATCCGCCGCCAGCGCGCGCAGCGCCGCCACCGCCGGATAGACGCCCCTGCCCGACCGGATCCACGTCAGCCCGCGCAACTCCGAGCCGATGCAAAACGCCGACACGCCCCCCGCCATCGCGCACAGATGCGCATAATGCAGGATGAACCGCCGCAGGCCCCACTCCGGCGCGCCAGCATAGCGCACGGTGTCGCCCTCGCGCACGAAGTCCGCAGGGCGCGCGGCGCCGAAAAACGCCGCCACCTCGTCCGCCGCCGCCGCAGCGCCGTCGCTGCTCCCCGGCGTTCCCGGCGCGGCGTCGAGCGTGACGCGCCCGCGCCAGGGATAGGCGGGCTGCGCTCCCGCGCCATAGGGGTTCGGCTTGCCCGATCCGGGCGCCACGTCCATCAGGACGAACGGATAGAACATCACGTCCAGCCCGCGCCGCTTCATCTCGGCGATGCTGTTCAGCACGCTGCGATCCGACGGGGTGCCGCCGAAAACCGGCCGCCCGTCGCGCCGCCCCACCACTTTCGCCGCGTCGCGCGACAGCCCCGCCACGCGCCAGGCGACCGGCTCGGTGATCTTGTGCGCCTCCTCCACCGCCGGTTCGATACGGCAGCGGCCGCAGCGCAGGTCGTCGCCAAACCACGACACCACCAGCGAGGCGGCGCGGCACTGCGGCGCCTCCGCCTCAAGCTGATCCAGCGCCGCCAGCGCGTCGGCGCGGCCGTCCAGCGAGTTGACGTTCTCGCTCACCGACGCGCCCGGCCCCAGCCGACGACGCACCGGTTCCGTCTCCAGCGCGAACTCACCCGAGCCGGGCGACAGCGCCACCGCTTCGATCAACCGGCCCAGCGGCGGCGCGATCTCGTCCGACAGCGCCGGGTCCGCGTCAGGCTCGCGGAACGCCTCGACCGAGAATTGCGGCACGCGATTGCC
>CAZRFB010000496.1:0-1939 GCA_964599185.1 uncultured Rhodobacterales bacterium
CGCGGTGGCCGAGCCGGTGGTGGTGGGAATCAGGTTGGTCAGCGCCGAACGCGCGCGGCGCAGATCCTTCATCGGGCGATCGACAAGGGTTTGCGTGTTGGTCACGTCGTGCAAGGTGGTGATCGACCCGTGCCTTATGCCAATGTTTTCATGCAGCACCTTCACCACCGGGGCGAGGCAGTTGGTGGTGCAGCTCGCCGCCGTGATGATCGCGTGTTTCTCAGCATCATAGGCGGCGTGGTTGATCCCGTGGCAAAGGTTCAGCGCGCCGCCGTCCTTCACCGGGGCGGAGACCACGACCTTCTTGACCCCGGCGTCGAAATAGGGCGCGATCTTGGCGGCGGTCTTGAACACGCCGGTGCAGTCGGCGACCAGATCGACGCCCAGCGCCTTGAGCGGCAGATCCTCGATGCGCTTTTCGCAGGTGAGCCGCATCCGCCGCCCGTCGATGATCAGCTCGTCGCCCTGCGCCGCCACATCCGCCGCCCAGCGCCCGTGGATGCTGTCGAAGGTCAGGAAATGGGCGTGCATTTCCGCGTCGCCGACGATGTCGTTGAGCAGCACGACCTCCGCTTCCGGCCAGTCCTGCGCGAAGGCGCGCAGGACGAGCTTGCCGATCCGGCCGAGGCCGTTGATCGCGATTCGGGGCATCAGGCTTCCTTCGCGGCGGCGGATGCGGCTTCGGCCTTGTCGGCGTCAGCGCCGATCGCGTCGATCTCGCGCTGAAGCGCGATGCCGCTCAGCCGCTCGACCGGCAGGTTGGCGAAGGCGGTCACGCGGTGGCGCAGCATCCGGAACGCCTCGGCGAACGCCAGCTTCTTCTCCGCGTTGGTCCCTTCGACCTTCACCGGATCGGGGATGCCCCAGTGGCCGGAGATCGGCTGACCGGGCCACGGCGGGCAGTCCTCGTTGGCGGCGCGGTCGCAGACGGTGAACACGAAGTCCAGCTTCGGCGCGTCGGGCCTGCGGAATTCCTCGACGTTCTTGGAGCGCAGGGCCGAGGTGTCATAGCCCAGCGCCTGCAATCGCTCGATGGCGAACGGGTTGAGTTCGGATCGCTCGCGCGTGCCGGCCGAGAAGGCGCGGAACTTGTCGCCGCCGTCGCGGTTCATGATCGCCTCGGCGAAGATCGACCGGGCGGAGTTGCCGGTGCAGACAAAAAGAACATTGAAGATGCGCGGCTGCGTCATGGCGGTGCGTTCCCTGCTGGTGCTTCGGCTGAGGGTGAGGGCGGTCAGCGGCGCGCAGATGTCGGGCCGCGCGCGGCAACAGTCGAGCGCAAGATAGTCGATCAAGGCGCCTGCGCGCGCCATGTCGAGACGGTAGAGGATGTGCTTGCCCTCGCGCCGCCCCTCGACCAGCCGGGCGCGGCTGAGCGTGGCCAGATGCACCGACAGCGTGTTCGGGCGCACACCCACCGCCGCCGCGATCTCGCCCGCCGGCACGTCGCCGGGCGCGCGGCGCGCAAGCATCCGGAAGATCGCGAGGCGCGACGGGTGGCCGAGGGCGGCGAAGGCCTTGCTGAAATCGAACATGATTCGACATTACACGAAATATGGAAATGAGTCAGCCGAAAAAACCGGGCGGCGCTGCGCCGCCCGGTTTGCTCCGCCCGGTTTGCGCCTACAGCGTCCAGCCGCCGTCGATCTTGAACTCGGCGCCGGTCACGAAGGCGCTTTCGCGGCTGGCGAGATAGACCGCCAGCATTGCGATCTCGTCGGCCTCGCCCAGGCGGCCCATCGGCTGACGGGCGATGAAGGCCGCCTTGTTGTCGTCGTAGGAACCGGGCAGGGCGCGAATGCGTTGCTCCAGCGAGGGCGACTGCACGGTGCCGGGGCAGATGCTGTTGCAGCGCACGCCCTGCTTGACGAAATCCGCCGCGACCGCCTTGGTCAGCCCGATCACCGCCGCCTTGGTGGCGCCGTAAGCGGCCCGGTTC
>CAZRFB010000497.1:0-3010 GCA_964599185.1 uncultured Rhodobacterales bacterium
CCGTCGCGCAGGGCGTGGTCGAGGAAGGTCTGGATCATCTTCTCGGCCAGCCGGGGCAGGTTGATCCCCATCGCCGCCAGCCGCTCGGGGTCGCCCATCGGCGCGCCCTCGACCCATTCCATCGTCATCACCCGGCGCGACGACAGATCCCAGGTGATCGCGGGCACCACGAAGCCGGGGTCGTCGGCGGTGTTGTCGCGGAACTGCGAGGCGGACGACGCCTCCAGCCGCAGGTCCATCTCCGCCGTCACCACGCCGTTGAAATGGTCCACCACGGCGGTGGGGCGCAAGCGGCGCGTTCCCGGAACCAGGACTTCGAGCGTGCGGGCGATGAAGTAGAACGTGCCGATGTCGCGGCGGAACTGGCGCTCGATGCCGGGGCGCAGCACCTTGACCGCCACCTTGCGCCCGGTCTCGCGCAGCACGGCGGGGTGGACCTGCGCGATCGAGGCGGCGGCGACCGGCGGCTCCAGCGCCTCGAACACGTCCTCGATGCGCACGCCAAGCTCGGATTCGATGGTGGCGCGCGCCTCCTCCTGGCTGAACGGCGCCAGCCGGTCCTGCAACACCCGCAACTCTCGCGCGATCTCGCGGCCCACCACGTCGGGCCGGGTGCTCATCAGCTGGCCGAACTTGATATACGCGGGCCCCAGCGCGCCGATGGCGCGCGGCAGGGCAGGCATGGCGGGGTCGCCCTTCAGGCCGAACGGCGCGATGGGGAAGGTGAGAATCTTCAGCGTCAGCGTGGCCGACGGCGGCGGATCGAACTCATGCAGCACCCGCGCCAGCGCGCCGGTGCGCGCGAAGGTCGCGCCGACGCGGGCCAGCCGCCAGACGTTCGCGATGGTCTGGAACATCAGAGACGCCAGCCCGAATGCAGCGCCGCCACGCCCAGCGTGAGATTGCGCCAGCCCACCCGCGCAAAGCCCGCATCGGTGATCATGGCGGCGAACCGCTCCTGATCGGGAAACTGGCGGATCGATTCGACCAGATACTGATAGCTGTCACGGTCGCCGGTGATCGCCTTGCCCAGCGCCGGGATCACGTTGAACGAATAGAGGTCGTAGGCCTTGGCCAGCAGCGGCTGCGGGATGGTGGAGAACTCAAGGCACATGAAGCGCCCGCCGGGCCTCAGCACGCGGCGCGCCTCGGCCAGCGCCTGCTCGATGCGGGTGACGTTCCGGATGCCGAAGGCGATGGTGTAGATATCGAAGCTGCGGTCGGGAAACGGCAGCGCCATGGCGTCGCCGCAGACCCATTCGACGCCGTCGATGCGGTCCTTCTCCGCGCGCCTGCGTCCCTCCTCCAGCATCGGCGCCGTCATGTCGCAGACGGTGACCGAGGCGGCGCCCTTCACCCGCTTGAGAAAGCGGAACGCGATGTCGCCGGTGCCGCCCGCCACGTCGAGCAGGCGCATCCCCGGCCTCGGCGCGATCCAGTCGATCATCGCCTCTTTCCACAGCCGATGGATGCGCGCCGACATCAGGTCGTTCATCAGGTCATAGCGCGCGGCGACCGAGGAGAACACGCCGTGCACCCTCCCCGCCTTCTCCGATTCCGGGACGGTCTGATAGCCGAAATGCGTGGTCTCCTCCGGCGAGGGCGTCTCGACGGTCGGGATCTGGGGCGGGGCCGGGCGCGGCGCGTCATGCTGTGTCATGGCGCGGAACCTAGCGCGCCGCGACGCATCCGGCTATGGAGCAGAGATGCCAGAATTGCCGGAAGTCGAGACAGTGCGTCGCGGGCTGGCCCCGGTGATGGAGGGGCGGCTGCTGATCCGCGTGATCCAGCGCCGCCCCGATCTGCGCTGGCCGTTGCCTGAGCGATTCGCCGAGCGGCTGACCGGGCGGCGCGTGCTGCGGCTGCGGCGGCGGTCGAAATACCTGCTGGCCGATCTGGAAGGCGACGATACGCTGATCGTGCATCTGGGCATGTCGGGGCGGATGCTGGTCGAAGGCGCGCTCATGGGCGACTTCACCCATGTCGCGGGCCGCCTGCCCGCGCATGACCACGTCGTGTTCGAGGTCGAGGGCGGCGCGCGTGTCACCTTCAACGACGCGCGCCGCTTCGGCGCCATGGACCTGTGCGCGACCGGCGCGCTGGACGCCCATCGCCTGCTGGCGGGCCTGGGGCCGGAGCCTTTGGGCAACGGCTTCAGCCCCGGCTACCTCGCCGGGCGGCTGGCGGGGCGGCGCACGGCGATCAAGGCGGCGCTGCTCGATCAGCGGATCGTGGCGGGACTGGGCAACATCTACGTCAGCGAGGCGCTGCACCGCGCCGGGATCGCGCCGCAGCGGTTGTCGGGGTCGCTGAGCGCGGCGCGGATCACGAAACTCACCGGCGCGATCCGCGAAACGCTGGCCGACGCCATCGCGGCGGGCGGCTCCACCTTGCGCGATTTTCACCATGCGGACGGCGCGCTCGGCTACTTCCAGCACAGCTTTCGCGTCTATGGCCGCGCGGGCGAGCCCTGCGTCGCGCCCGGCTGCGGCGGCACGGTGGCGCGCGCGGTGCAATCGGCGCGGTCGAGCTTCTGGTGCCCGGCCTGTCAGCGATGAGGCCACGCCGCGCTTGATCGCGCGCCGCCAAGCGCGTTAGGTCGCACGCGCCAGTGACAACGGAGAATGCGGCCCATGGCCTATGAGATGATCGTCGTCGAGACCCGCGACCACGTGGGGCTGATCCGGCTGAACCGGCCCGAGGCGCTGAACGCGCTGTGCCGTCAGCTGATGGACGAGCTCAGCGACGCGCTGGCGCGGATGGACGCCGACGACGCGATCGGCGCCATCGTGTTGACCGGCTCGGAGAAGGCCTTCGCCGCCGGGGCCGACGTGAAGGAGATGAAGGACAAGAGCTTCGTCGAGGCGTTCCGCGAGGATTTCATCACCCGCAACTGGGAGGCGGCGAGCCGCGTGCGCAAGCCGGTGATCGCCGCCGTGGCGGGCTATGCGCTGGGCGGCGGCTGCGAGCTGGCGATGATGTGCGACTTCATCCTGTGCGCCGACACCGC
>CAZRFB010000498.1:0-2716 GCA_964599185.1 uncultured Rhodobacterales bacterium
CGCATCCTGGTGCGCGGCGAGCCGGGGTGGGAGATCATCCCCGAACTGGCGCCGCTGCCGGGCGAGCCGGTGATCGACAAGCCCGGCAAGGGCAGTTTCTGCGCCACCGACCTTGAGCTGATGCTGCGCACGCGCGGCGTCAACAACCTGATCCTGACCGGCATCACCACCGATGTCTGCGTTCACACCACGATGCGCGAGGCCAACGATCGCGGCTTTGAGTGTCTTTTGCTGGAGGATTGCTGCGGCGCCACCGACCGGGGCAACCACGCCGCCGCCGTGAATATGGTCAAGATGCAGGGCGGCGTGTTCGGCGCCGTAGCCGACAGCGCGGCGTTCGTCGCAGCGCTGCCATGACCGTCGCCGCCCGCACCGGACAGGGCGCGCCGGGGCTGGAGACGGTCGGCATGACCATGCGCTTCGGCGGCTTCACCGCGCTCCAGGATGTATCGATCAGGGTGGCGCCGGGCGCGGTCCACGCGCTGCTGGGCGAGAACGGCGCGGGCAAGTCCACGCTGGTCAAGTGCGTGAGGGGCGTGCAGAAGCCCACCGACGGCCAGATCATGGTCGCGGGCCGCGAGGTGGACGTGCCCAGCCCGCGCGCCGCGCACGCGCTTGGCCTTGGCATGGTCTATCAGCATTTCACGCTGGTCCCGTCGCTGACCGCCGCCGAGAACCTGGTGATCAGCCGCGACGACGCCCCCCGCGTGATCGACTGGGCGCGCGAGCGCGCGGCGCTGGCGGCGTTCATGGACACGATGCCGTTCCGCGTGGCGCTCGACGTTCCGGTGGGGCGGCTGGCGGCGGGGGAGCGGCAGCGGCTGGAGATCCTCAAGCAGCTCTATCTCGGCCGCCGCTTTCTGATCCTCGACGAGCCGACAAGCGTGCTGACCCCGGACGAGGCCGACGAGGCGCTGGGCTTCATCCGGGGGCTGGCGCAGGCGGGCGCGATCACCGTGCTGATGATCACCCACAAGTTCCGCGAGGTGGACGCCTTTTGCGACGCGGTCAGCGTGCTGCGCCGGGGTCGTCATGTGGGCGGCGGCAAGGCGGTGGACCTCAGCCACGCGCAGATGGCGGAAATGATGATCGGCGCCCCGCCGCCCGACGCGCCGCATCGCGCGCCGCGCGCAGCCGGCGCGCCCGCGCTTCAGGTGCGCGGGCTGAAGGCGCTGGACCGCTCGGGGCTGAAGCCCATCGACATCGACGAGATCGAGATTTGCAGCGGCGAGATCGTGGGCGTGGCCGGCGTGTCGGGCAACGGCCAGATGGAGCTGGTCGAGACGCTGGCGGGCCAGCGCCCGGCGCTGGCGGGCGAAATCCGCGTGATGGGCGCGCCGTTCTCCGCCACCCGCGCGCAGGCGCAGAGCCACGGCGTGCGCTGGCTGCCCGAGGAGCCGTTGCGCAACGCCTGCGCGCCCGCGATGAGCGTGGCCGAGAACGTCGCCTTCCGCAGTTTTGACGCGGGCGGGCGGTTCTGGGTCTCCGGGGCGGCGCTGCGCGCGATGGCGGCGCCGCTGGTGAAGGCGTTCAACGTGAAATACGCCTCGATCGACGCCCCGATCGCCACCCTGTCGGGCGGCAACGTGCAGCGCGCGGCGCTGGCGCGCGAACTCAGCGGCGACGTGCGGCTGCTGATCTGCGCCAACCCGTGCTTTGGCCTCGATTTCGGCGCGGCGGGCGAGATCCGCGCGCGGCTGATGGCGGCGCGCGACGCGGGCGCCGCCGTGCTGCTGATCTCGGAGGATCTCGACGAGATCATGGACCTGTCCGACCGCGTGCTGGTGATGTCGGAGGGGCGCATCGCCTATCGCGCCGCGGCGCTGGAGGCCGACCGCGCCGAGATCGGCCGCTGCATGGCGGGGCGGCATTGATGCGCGCCGAACCGTTCGACTTGTCCCTGAACCGCGCCGCGCTGGGGCTGATCGTGATCGACATGCAGCGCGACTTCATCGAGCCGGGCGGCTTTGGCGCCGCGCTGGGCAACGACGTGACGCGGCTGCAAGCGGTCGTGCCCACGGTGGCGCGGCTGATCGCGGGGTTTCGCGCGGCGGGCCTGCCGGTGATCCACACCCGCGAATGCCACCGCCCCGATCTGTCGGACTGTCCCGAGTCCAAGCGCCTGCGCGGCGCGCCCAGCTTGCGCATTGGCGATCCCGGCCCGATGGGGCGCATCCTGATCGCGGGCGAGCCGGGGGCGGAGATCGTTCCCGCGTGCGCGCCCATCCCCGGCGAGACGGTGATCGACAAGCCAGGCAAGGGCGCCTTCTACGCCACCGATCTGTCGGGCGTGCTGGCGCGGCTGGGCCTGCGGCAACTGGCGTTCGCGGGGGTGACGACGGAGGTTTGCGTGCAGACAACCATGCGCGAGGCCAACGACCGGGGTTTTGAGTGCCTGCTGGCGACCGACGCCACCGAGAGCTATTTTCCCGAATTCAAGGCGGCGGCTCTCGCCATGATCGCCGCGCAGGGCGCCATCGTCGGCTGGACCGCGCCCACCGACGCCATTCTGCGCGCGCTCGATGGCTGAGCCGTTCAGCGTGCCGGGCCTGCTGGCGGGCGGCTGGCGCGACGCCGCGTTCGGGCCGTTCCGCGACGGCGTGGAGATCTGCGTGCTGGTCGAGGGCGCGCCCAGCCTCGCCTTGCTGCGCTATGCGCCCGGCGCCCGCGTGCCGCTCCACCGCCACCCCGGTCTTGAGACGGTGCTGGTGCTGGA
>CAZRFB010000499.1:0-7009 GCA_964599185.1 uncultured Rhodobacterales bacterium
TGTCGAACTGGCCGCTGTCGGTGTTGTAGAAGATCGTGTAGTTGATCCCGGCGCCGAAATACGGCTTGATCTTGCCGAGGGCGGGGTTGCCGGTCCACGCGCCAAGCTGCGTGACGTGATATTGCGCGGTCAGCGTCGGCGGCAGCAGCCACACGTCGCCCAGGTTGGCGCCGTTCAGCGATCCGCGTCCCGCCACGTCATGCGGCGTGGTGGCGAGGATCAGCTCCAGCGCCAGGTTCGGCGTGAAGAAATAGCTGATGTCGAGCTCGGGCATGTAGGCGGTGTCCACGTCCGCGTCGGCGCCCGCGATCTGATCGAGCGTCAGGCTCTCGTCGGGAACCACCGCGATGCCGCGCAGGCGCACCAGCCAGTCGCCATCGGATTTCGCCGCATACCAGGGCTCCTGCGCCGCCGCCTGACCCGCCGCCAGCAGGCACAGCGCAGCGCCCGCGCAAAACAGTGTCTTCATGATCGGTCCCTCGTGCTTGCAGTCGGCGCGCGGCGTCTGTGGCGCGCGTCCAGAGAACTGTCTGAACCACGGCGCGGGGCCGCGATTTGACCTCGATCAAGCAAATGTGACGGCGCGCGATGGCGTCGCGCGCTGCTGCGGGGATGCAACACCGCAACGGCGCGCGGCCACGCGACACGGCGCGCGCCCAGGCGCCGGGCATGTCCCGCCAGGGGCGCCGCGTCGATGGGCAGAGGCGGCCCAGGCGCCAGAAACCGCTTCCCCCTGCGCGAATTCGGCTTAACCATGCCGCATTGGGCGCGGCGCATGAACCGCGCGGACGGCGCGCCGACGCCAGACAGGGAGAACGCGATGACACGAACCAGACGGATTCTCGCCGCCAGCGCGGCGGTTTCGCTGCTCGCCCCCGCCGCGATGGCGGAGCGTGGCGCCGACGGTCAGCTCAACATCATCTACTGGCAGGCGGTCTCGACCATGAACCCGTTCCTGTCGGGCGGGACCAAGGAGGTCGAGGCCGCCTCGATGGTGATCGAGCCGCTCGCCAGCTACGACGACGGCGGCGCCATCGTGCCCCGTCTCGTCACCGAGATCCCCACGGTGAGCAACGGCGGCGTGTCGCCGGACCTGACCTCGATCACCTGGCGGCTGAAGCCGGGCGTCACATGGTCAGACGGCACGGATTTCACCGCCGAGGACGCGATCTTCACCTGGCGTTACTGCACGGCGCCCGACGGCGGCTGCGCGCAGTCGAGCTATTTCGCCGACGTCGAGAGCATGGAGGCGCCCGATCCGCTGACGCTGAAGATCACCTTCAAGGGGCCAAAACCGTTCCCCTACACCGCGCTGGTGGGCGCCGAGTCGCCGATCATCCAGAAGAAGCAGTTCGAGAATTGCCTCGGCGCCCGCGCGCCGGAATGCACCGAGGCCAACTTCGGCCCGATCGGCACCGGGCCGTTCGTGGTAAAGGACTTCCGCGCCAACGACGTGATCGTGCTGGAGGCCAATCCCAATTACCGCGAGCCGGACAAGCCGCACTTCCAGAGCGTGCTGTTCAAGGGCGGCGGCGACGCGGCCTCCGCCGCGCGCTCGGTGCTGGAGACCGGCGAGTTCGACTACGCCTGGAATCTCCAGATCGAGCCGGAAGTGCTGAGCCAGATGGAGGCGGCGGGCAAGGGCGTGGTGAAGGTGGCCTTCGCCACTTCGGTCGAGCGCATCCATGTCAACCTGTCCAACCCGTCCTCGGCGCTGGGGCCTGACCTGCGCTCGGTGCAGGTGGCGGACGGCGCCAACAAGCACCCGATCCTGAGCGACTTTTCGGTGCGCAAGGCGCTGTCGCTGGCGATCGACCGCGAGGTGCTGACCGAGGTTGGCTATGCGCGCACCGGCAAGCCCACCTGCAACATCCTGCCGGGGCCGGATATCTACGTCTCCACCGCCAACGACGCCTGCCTCGCGCAGGACATCGAGGGCGCCAGGGCGCTGCTCGACAATGCCGGCTGGGTCCCCGGCCCCGACGGCGTGCGCGTGAAGGACGGACAGCGCCTGTCGCTGCTGTTCCAGACCTCCACCAACTCGGTGCGCCAGTCGTTTCAGGCGCTGATCAAGCAGTGGTGGGCCGAGATCGGCGTGGAGAGCGAGCTGCGCAACATCTCAGGCAGCGTGTTCTTCGGCGGCGACCCGGCCAGCCCGGACACCTTTCAGAAGTTCTACGCAGACGTGCAGATGTTCACCAACAACTTTTCGGGCGTGGACCCGGAGGCCTATATGGCGCAATGGCGCTGCGCCGACATTCCGACCCCGGCGACCCAGTGGCAGGGCCAGAACATCGACCGTTTCTGCGACCCCGCCTATGACGCGCTGGTGGCGGAGATGGCGCGCACCGGCAAGCTGGAGGACCGCGCGCGGCTGGCCAAGGCGATGAACGACAAGCTGATGGAGAACTATGTCGTGCTGCCGCTGGTCTATCGCGGCGGCACCTCGGCCCACGCCAAAAGCCTCGACGGCGTGCGGATGACCGACTGGGACAGCGAGTTGTGGAACATCGCCGACTGGCGGCGGGTGAAGTGACCCCGTCTTGCTGACGCGCGGGCGGCCCTGCGGGGCCGCCCATCCCTTGCAGGGAGCCCTCCGCCCATGCTCCGTTTCGCGCTGCGCCGCCTGCTGGTGTCGATCCCGACGCTGCTGGTGATCAGCTTCATCATCTTCGCGCTGCTCGACCTCGCGCCCAGCGACCCCACCGCCAACCTGCCGCTGACCATCCCGCCCGAGGTGCGCGAGAAGATCCGGCTGTCGCTGGGGCTGGGCGAGCCGTTTCTGGTGCGCTACGCCCTGTGGCTGCAACAATTCATGATCAACGAGCCGCTCAACATCCTTGAGCAGTGGACCGGCTGGACCATCGGCGACAGCGAGAACCGGCTGCGCGTGCTGTCCTGGGCCACGCGCTCGCCGGTGGTGGACCTGATCGTGGCGCGGCTGCCGCAGACGCTGTGGGTGGTCGGCATGTCCTATGTGATCGCGGTGCTGATCGCGGTGCCGATCGGGGTGATCTCGGCCTACCGGCAATATTCGCTGTTCGACCAGATCGGCACTTTCGTCTCGATGCTGGGCTTTTCAGTGCCGACCTTCTTCACCGGGCTGCTGTTCATCATGCTGTTTTCGGTCTGGCTGGGCTGGCTGCCGTCGATCTACGACACCACCCATGTCGTGCGCGACTGGGACAGCTTCGTGTTCCAGGTGCGCCAGATGCTGATGCCGACCATGGTGCTGGCGCTGGCCAACGCCAGCCAGATCAGCCGCTTCATGCGCGCCTCGATGCTCGACAACCTCAATCAGGACTATGTGCGCACCGCCCGCGCCAAGGGGATGCGAGAGCGGACCGTGGTGCTGGTGCATGTGCTGCGCAACAGCCTGATCCCGGTGGTGACCGTGATCGCGCTGGGCGTGCCAACCATTTTTGGCGGCGCGATCATCACCGAGCAGATCTTTCGCGTGAACGGCATCGGCCAGTTGCTGATCGTCGGCATCGAGAGCGCGGATATTCCGCTGGTGCAGACGCTGACCTTCATCTTCGCGGTGCTGATCGTGCTGTTCAACCTGATCGCCGATCTTCTCTACGGGATGCTCGACCCGAGGATCCGCTATGACTGAGGCCGCCGCCGCCACCGCCGCCGCCGCCATCGCCGATCCGGCGTTTCACGCCCATCGCTCGCTGTGGGGCGATGTGTGGCGGCAGTTTCGCGCCCATCGCGGCGCGATGATCGGCGTCGCGGTGTTCACGCTGATCGCGCTGGTGGTGTTGGTCGGCCCGTTCCTGCACACGCTGGACCCGCAGTTTCTCAACATGCGCGCGCGCAACCAGCCGATGAGCTGGGCGCACCCGTTCGGCACCGACAACGTCGGCCGCGACATGCTGGCTCAGGTGATGGCGGGCGGGCGCGTCTCGCTGGCGGTGGGGGTCGCGGCGATGGCGATCTCGGTGGTGCTGGGCGCGCTGGTCGGCGTGCTGGCGGGCTATGTGCGCTGGCTCGACGGGCCGCTGATGCGGCTGACCGACCTGTTCCTGGCGCTGCCGCTCTTGCCGCTGCTGCTGGTGATCCTGCTGCTGTTTCGCGATACGCTGCGCACCGCCTTCGGGCCGGAGGCGGGTATCTTCCTGCTGATCGTGGTGGTGATCGGCGTCACAAGCTGGATGCAGACCGCGCGCATCGTGCGCGGCGAGGTGCTGGCGCTGAAGGAGCGCGAGTTCGTGCTGGCCGCGCGCAGCATCGGCGCCCGCCCGCACCGCATCATCACGCGCCACCTGCTGCCCAACGTGCTGTCGCCGATCATGGTCTCCGCCACCATCGGCGTCGCCAACGCGATCATCACCGAAAGCGCGCTGAGCTTTCTGGGCCTGGGCTTTCCGCCGGATTTCCCGACCTGGGGGCGGCTGCTGTTCGACGGCAAGGACTTCATGACGCTGACGCCGGCGCGGGTGATCTGGCCGGGGCTGGCGATCTCGCTGACGGTGCTGAGCGTCAACTTCATCGGCGACGGCCTGCGCGACGCGCTCGACCCCCGGATCAGAGGGCGCTGACGGGACCGGCGCTCTCAGGGGCGCTGGCCGTCGTAGCCGCCCATCGCGCAGACGATGCGCCATTCCTCGGGCGTGACCGGCTGCACCGACAGCCGCGACGTGCGCACCAGCGCCATCTCCGCCAGCCTCGGCTCCGCCTTCACCTGCTCCAGCGTCACCGGCTGCGGCATCGCCGCCACGGCGCGGATGGCGACGCATTCCCAGCGGGGATCGTCGGTTTTCGGGTCGGGGTGGATTTCGCGGCATACCTCGACCACGCCGACGATCCGCTTCTCCTTCACCGAGTGATAGAAGAAACCCAGATCGCCCAGCTTCATGGCGCGCATGTTGTTGCGGGCGAGATAGTTGCGCACACCGTCCCACGACTCGCCCGCCGCGCCGCGCGCGACCTGCGCCTCCCAATCCCAGGTCTCCGGTTCGGACTTGAACAGCCAGTAGGCCATGTTTTCCCCCATGCGCGGCGCCTGCGCGATGACTTGCGGCGCCGCAGCGGGCTTGGCAAGCGCGCGGTCAAGGGGCGCAGGCAGCGGGCGCAGGCAGCGGGCGGGGGCAGGGGCAGGGGGCGGGGGGTTCAGGCGGCGGCGAAGTCCCGCGCCAGCAGGGCGTTCAGCCGCGCCCAGGTGGCCGGGCCTGCGATGCCGTCGCGCACCAGGCCGTGCTCGGCCTGAAACGCGCGCACCGCCGATTGGGTGACGCGGCCGAACACGCCGTCGGCGATGACGCGCGCGCCCAGCCGCGCCAGCGCCTGTTGCAGCGCCACCACATGCGCGCCGCGCGCGCCGATGCCCAGCGGCGGACGACCGGGCCGCGCGGGCCGCTGCGCCGACCAGCGCGCGTGCGCCCGCGCCATCCGCCCGGCGTAGTCGTGGCGCGCGTGCAGCGGGCCGTTGTAGCCATGGGCGAAGGCCGTCCAGTCGCGCCGCGCCAGCGCCGCCGCCAGCCCGCGCCGCTCGATGAAGCGCAGCATCAGGCGCACCTGCCCGGCGACGCCCGACATCGCCTCATGCGCCAGCGCGGTCGCGTTCTCATAGTCGAGCCAGCGCGCGTTCTCGCCCAGCACCTGCCCCACGCCCCAGGAACAGGCCGCATGGGCCGCTTCGCTGTCGATCAGCTTGGCGCGCTCCAGCAGCGCATAGCGTTCGCGCTGGGTGCGGGGATAGGGCAGCTGCCCCCAGCGCGGCGCCGCCAGCCCGGCGCCCACCGCCGCCGCGCGGGCGGCGGGGCGCAACTGGCGGTGAAACACATGGAATTCATACAGGATCAGCGGCAAGGGCCGCCCATTGACCTCGACCAGCGTCTGACCGCCGCTCTCGACCTCCGCCACCGCCAGCAGCGCGGCGGAGTCGATGCCCCGCGCCTGCGCCACCTTGCGGACCTCCGCCTCGACAAAATCGGAAAACATGACGCCTGCATCCCCCCGGCTGAGTCGGGGAAACTTTAGTCAACGTTGACTTAAAAACGGTAAATCAATGCGAAATAAGTCTAAATTTCGCCATAGTTAACATTGTCATGCTGGAGACTCAGGCGCGCAGCACGCCGCCGGTCGCCTTGGCCACCGCCGCAACCACCCGCGCGCCCACCGCCTCGATCTCCTCCTCGGTCAGCGTGCGGTCCTGCGGCTGCAGGCGCACCGAGATGGCCACCGACTTGCGCCCCTCGCCCAGTTGCGCCGCCGCGCGCGGGCCGTCGAACACGTCGAACAAGGAAACGCCCGCGATCAACTTTTTCTCCGCGCCCTGCGCGGCGCGCAGGATGCTCGCGGCCTCGACCCGGTCATCCACCACGAAGGCGAAGTCGCGCTCGACCGCCTGCAGCGCCGAGGCGTTCAGCGCGGGCCGCGTGGCGCCGCGCGCCCGGGGCTGCGGCGCCGCCTCCAGATACGCCTCGAACGCGACAGCGGGGCCTTTCACGTCCATCGCCGCCCGCACGCGCGGATGCACCTCGCCGAACAGCGCCAGCGTCTCGCGCCCCAGCATCAGCGCGCCGCTGCGCCCCGGGTGCAGCCAGTCGGGCGTGGCGCGGCCGATCTGGAGCCGCTCCACCGCCACGCCGCAGGCCGCCAGCGCGGCCTCGGCGTCGGCGCGCGCGTCCCACAGGTCCACCGGGCGGCGCGCGCCGGTCCATTCGCGCGCATCGGTCGCGCCGGCGCGCAGGCCCGCCGCCACCTCGCGTTGCTCGCCCGGCTCAGGCCCGACATAGGCGGCGCCGACTTCGAACAGCGCCAGCGCCTCGGCGCCGCGCGCCTGATTGCGCGCCGCCGCCGCCAGCAGCGCGGGCAGCGGCGAGGGCCGCATGTGCGACAGCTCCGACGAGATCGGGTTCTCCAGCGCCATCGCCGCGCCGCCGCCGCCAAACAGCGCCGCCTCCGCCTGCCCGATGAACGAGTAGGTGACGCATTCGTTCAGCCCCGCCGCCGCCAGCCGCCGCCGCACCGCGCGCGTGCGCGTCAGCGCGGGCGACAGCGC
>CAZRFB010000500.1:0-6691 GCA_964599185.1 uncultured Rhodobacterales bacterium
CGGCGATGCGCGCCACGCTCAGGGCGCAGGACTGGCTGACCACCGTCGTCGAGATGGAGCCCGGCGCACGGCGCCCGCGCGTCACCGGCGCGATGATCGACTTCGCCGAAGTCGCGGCCGACAACGCGCCGCTGATCGCCGCCATGGCCGACCCGCGCATCCGCATCGTGTCGCTGACCGTCACCGAAGGCGGCTATTACATCAACGCCGCGACCGGCGCCTTCGACCCCGCGCACCCCGAGATCGCCGCCGACGCCGCCAGCCCCGGCGCCCCCGTCACCGCGTTCGGCGCGATCCTCGCCGCGCTGGAGCGGCGTCGCGCGGCGGGCGTCCGTCCGTTCACGGTGATGTCGTGCGACAACATCCCCGGCAACGGCCATGTCACGCAGAACGCGGTGGCGGGCCTCGCCGCCCTGCGCGACGCCGCGCTGGCCGACTGGATCAACGCCGAGGTCGCGTTTCCCAACAGCATGGTTGACCGCATCACCCCCGCCACCACCGACGCCCGGCGCGCAAGCCTCGCAACCGACCACGGGCTTGAGGACGGCTGGCCGGTGTTCTGCGAGCCGTTCCGCCAATGGGTGATGGAGGATCATTTTTGCCTCGGGCGTCCGGCGTTCGAGACCGTGGGCGTGACGTTCTCCGACCAGGTGGCGGCGTTCGAGCTGATGAAGCTGCGCATCCTCAACGGCGGCCACGCCGCCATCGCCTACCCCGCCGCGCTGCTGGATCTGGCCTATGCCCATGACGCGATGGCGCATCCGCTGGTCAGCGGTTTCATGGGCAAGCTGGCGCGCGAGGAGGTGATCCCGGTCGTGCCGCCGGTTCCCGGCGTGGACCTGGGCGCGTATCTGGCGTTGATCGAACGGCGCTTCGCCAACACCGAGATCGCCGACACCATCGCGCGGCTGTGCTTTGACGGCTCGAACCGCCAGCCGAAGTTCGTGCTGCCCTCCACCCGCGACCGGCTGGCGAAGGGCTGGCCGGTGACGGGGCTTGCGCTGGAGAGCGCGCTGTGGTGCCGATACCTGCATGGAGAAAGCGACAGCGGCGCCGGCATCGCGATCGAGGACGTCAACGCCGCGCGGCTGCAGGAGGCGGCGCGCGCGGCGCGCGCCGAGCCGCTCGCGTTCCTGGCGCTCGACGACATTTTTGGCGACGTGGCGCAGGCGCCCGCGTTCCGCGACGCGTTTTCCGCCGCGCTGGCGGGGCTGTGGCGCGACGGCGTCGCCGCGACGCTCGCGCGCTATCTCGCGCTGCCGCCCGGCGCCGCGCTGTGACCGCCTGAAGCGACCGCGCCCTGTCACCTCGCCGCTTGCGCGCCGCCATGGCTGATCGCGTCGTCGCCGTCGATGTCGGCACGGCGAGCGCGCGGGCGGGCGTGTTTGCTGCTGACGGCGCGCTGCTGGGCCATGCGGCCCGCCCGATCCGGCTCGACAAGCCGCGCCCCGGCTGGGGCGAGCAGGCTTCCGAGGACATCTGGCGCGCGGTCTGCGCCGCCGTGCGCGCGGCGATGGCGCAGGCGGGGGCGGGGGCGCGACCCGAGGATGTGCGCGGGATCGGCTTCGACGCCACATGCTCGCTGACGCTGCGTGACCGGGCCGGCGCGCCGCTGGCGCTGGGGGCGGATGGCGCCGATACGCTCTGCTGGTTCGACCATCGCGCGACCGCCGAGGCCTGCGCCTGCACCGCCACCGGCCACGCCGCGCTCGCCGATCTGGGCGGCGCGATGTCGCCCGAGATGCAGACGCCCAAGCTGATGTGGCTGAAGCGCCGCCGCCCCGATCTGTGGGCGCGGCTGGGCCATGCCTTCGATCTGGCGGATTTCCTGACATGGCGCGCGACCGGCGTCGCCGTGCGCGGCCATTGCGCCATGGTCAGCAAATGGGGCTGGCGCGCGGACCAGGGCTGGCCGCTGGATTTCCTGCGCGCCGCAGGGCTGGAGGACGTGATCGCGCGGGCGGGCCTGCCGGACGCGGCGACGCCGGTCGGCGGCGCGGTGGGGGCGCTGACCGCCGGGGCCGCCGCCGAGCTGGGGCTTGCGCCGGGCGCCTGCGTCGCCTCGGGCATGATCGACGCCCATGCGGGCGCGCTGGGCGCGCTGGCGGCGGCGCCGCCGGACCATGCCGCGCTGATCGCGGGCACATCGACCTGCCTGATGACGCTGGCGCCGGCGCCGCTCCGCATTCCCGGCGCCTGGGGGCCGCACAACGGCGCGGTGTCGCCGGGGATGTGGGCGGTGGAGAGCGGGCAGTCGGCCAGCGGCGCGCTGCTCGATCACCTGATCGAGACCCATGCGGCGGGCGGCGCGCCCACGGCGGCGACCCACGCCCGCATCGCCGCGCGCATCGCCGACATGCGCGCGCGCGACGGCGGCGATCTGGCGCCGCGCCTGCATGTGCTGCCCGACTTCAACGGCGCGCGCGGGCCTTCGCCCGACCCGCGCGCGCTGGGCGCGCTCAGCGGCTTGACGCTGGACGCCTCGTTCGACGGGCTGTGCCGGATCTACTGGCGCGCTTGCGTGGCGCTGGCGCTGGGCGTGCGCCAGATCGCCGACGCGCTGGCGGCGGGCGGCGCGCCGGTCGCGGCGCTGCGGGTGATCGGCGGCCATACGCGCAATCCGGTGCTGATGCGGCTCTACGCCGACGCGGCGGGCCGCCCGGTGATCGCGCCGCAGGAAGGCGCGCCGGACGGGATGCTGCTGGGCGGCGCGGTGGCGGCGGCGACGGCGGCGGGGCTGTATCCCGACCTGCGCGCGGCGGCGGCGGCGATGGCGCGCGAAGGCCGCGTCCTGCCCGCCGACCCCGGCGCGGTCGCCTGGCTGGCGCGCGACATGCGCGCGCTGAAGTTGATGCAGGCGCACCGCCGGGCGCTCGACGCGCTGGGATAAGTTGGAGCGGGGTCGCTTCAATCGAAATCGCCGCGCTGAGGCCTGCGCGGGGGTCTCGGCTGATAGGCGTCGAGACGCCCAAACGGCCCCGGCTCTGGGGCCGGGGCTGCGCACGTGGCGGCGTCGTTCACACCGGCGATGACACGCCCTACCCCAGCGTGCGCGCCAGAACGCCCAGCCAGTTCTCGCGCGCCAGCTTGTCGATCAGCGCCGCGCCATAGCCGCGCGCAAGCATCGCCGCGCGCAGCGCGCCAAGGCCCGCCACGTCGCCGATCGCGCGGGGGATGGTGGCGCCGTCGAAGTCGGAGCCGAAGCCGACGTGATCCTCGCCCAGCGCCGCGATCAGCGCATCGACATGCTCCAGCATCACCGCCAGCGCGGTGTCGGGGTTCTTGCGACCGTCGGCGCGCAGGAAGCTGGTGGCGAAGTTCACCCCCACCATGCCGCCGGTGTCGCGGATCGCGTGCAACTGCCGCTCGGTAAGGTTGCGCGACGCGGCGCAGAGCGCGCCCACGTTGGAATGCGTCGCCACCAGCGGCGCGTCGCTGAGCTTCGCCACATCCCAGAACCCCGCCTCGTTGAGGTGTGAGAGATCGACCATGATGCGCAGGCCGTTGCACGCCTTCACCAGCGCGCGGCCCGCGTCGGTCAGGCCCGGGCCGATGTCGGGGCCGGAGGGAAAGCGGAACGGCACGCCATGGCCAAAGACGGTCGGCCGGCTCCACACCGGCCCCAGCGAGCGCAGGCCGAGGGCGTGGAACGCCTCCAGCCCGTCGAGGTCGGCGCCGATCGCCTCCGCCCCCTCCATGTGCATCACCGCCGCCACCGCGCCTGCGGCCATCGCGGCGCGGACCTCAGACGCGCTCAGGCACAGCCGCATCCGCCCGCCCGAGGCGTCGGCCATGTCGGCCAGAAGCCCCGCCATCTCGCGCGCGACCGCCAGCGCGTGCGCGCGGTCGAGCGGCGGCGGCGGCGGCACGTCGTAGCTGGGCGCGTCCATCAGCGCGTCGGCGGTCGAGAAATCCGGCGAGGGGACGAAGATTGCGAACATGCCGCCGCCAAAGCCGCCCTTCAGCATCCGGGGCAGGTCGAGATGCCCCTCGCCGTCGCCGCCGACGAAGGCGCGCAGGCGCTCGGGCGCGGGCTTGCGCCACAGCCGCAGCAGGATGTCGTTATGGCCGTCGAAGAACAGCGGGCCGACAGGGTTCACGGGGGCGTCGGCCATCGGGCGGTCTCCTCGACTCCAGGGCGGTGAAGGTCAGACGGGCTCAGCCGCGTGTCAATGGCGCCGCCGGGGCGTCGGCCATGATCGCCCGCCCGGACGCGCCGCCCCCCTCGCCGCAGCGGACTCTGCGCCGTCGCTCATGGCTGCGCGCGCCGCGCGCGGGCGCCGGGGCGGGTGGTGGCGAGCAGCAGGCTGGTCTCGCTGGCGGCCACGCCGTCGATCAGCCGCACGCTGCGCAGCACGGCGTCGAAACCGGGCAGGTCGGCGGCGCCCAGCTCGACGATCAGATCCCAGCGCCCATTGGTGGCGTGGACCGCCTGCACCGCAGGCAGGCCCAGCAGCGCGGTCATCACCCGCTGCGCGCCGCGCCCCTCGACGCCCAGCATCATCACGCCGCGCACCGGGTGCCCCTCGGCGTCCTGCGGCGTCTGCACGGTGAAGCCGGTGATGGCGCCGTCGGCGATCAGCCGCGACAGGCGCGCGCGCACCGTGGCGCGCGACACGCCCAGCGCGGCGGCGAGCGCCGCCACGGGTTCGCGCCCGTTGCGCCGCAGCGCCGCCAGCAAGGCCCGGTCGGTCATGTCCATATCGGCAGAATACGCCGCCGTTCCGCGCAATTCAACCGCCGTTTTGCGCGATTATCGTCGTTCAGTCCGCCACCCTGGCGCCTATGCTGGGCGGATCACCTCAAGGAGACCGCCGCGATGACCCCGAAAACCTGCATCCTGATCGGTGCGCCGGTGCAGAGCGGCGCCAGCCAGCCCGGCTGTCTGATGGGTCCGGCGGCGCTGCGCACGGCGGGGCTGGCGGAGGCGCTGGCCGCGCTCGGCCACAGCGTTCAGGATCGCGGCGATCTGGCGCCCGATCCGCTGAAGCCGGTCGCCGCATCGGCCCCGCGCGTGCGCAGCCTCGCCGAGATCGTGGCCTGGACGGCGGCGATCCAGAGAGCGGCGGCGAAGGCTGCGGCGGAGGGATTCGCGATCTTTCTGGGCGGCGACCACTCGATGTCGGGCGGCTCGATCCCCGGCGTCGCGCAGGCCGCCGCCGCGCAGGGCCGGCCGCTGTTCGTGCTGTGGCTGGACAGCCACCCCGACCTGCACCGCCTCGACACCACCGAAAGCGGCAACCTGCACGGCGCGCCGATGGCCTATGCGGTGGGCGCGCCGGGTTTTTCGGGGATCTATCCCGACCTGACGCATCCGGTCGATCCCAAGAACGTCTGCATGATCGGCCTGCGCTCGGTCGATCCGGCGGAGCGCGACGCGATCCGGGCGCTGGGCGTCGCCGCCTATGACATGCGCGCCATCGACGAGACCGGGGTCGCCGCGCCGCTGCGCGCCTTTCTCGCCCGGGTGGCGGCGGCGAACGGGCTGCTGCACGTCAGCCTCGACGTGGATTTCCTCGACCCCGGCATCGCGCCTGCGGTCGGCACCACGGTTCCCGGCGGCGCCACGTTCCGCGAGGCGCATCTGATCATGGAGATGGTCAACGAAAGCGGGCTGGCCAGCTCGCTCGACCTCGCCGAACTCAACCCGTTTCTCGACGAGCGCGGCCGCACCGCGCGCCTGATGGTCGATCTCGCCGCCAGCCTCATGGGCCGCCGCGTGATGGACCGCCCCACCCGCGCCTATTGACCCCAAAGGACGCCACCGATGAAAAAACCCGCCCCCTCGCGCCTCGCCATGGTGCCCTTCGTCAGCGTCGCGCACATGATGCGGATCGTCCATGAGATCGGCGTGGAGCGATTCCTGACCGAACTCGCACGGTATATCGAGGACGATTTCCGCCGCTGGGAGCGGTTCGACAAGACGCCGCGCGTCGCCTCGCACTCCACCGAAGGCGTGATCGAGCTGATGCCGACCTCGGACGGCGAGGTTTACGGCTTCAAATACGTCAACGGCCACCCCGCCAACATGAAGCGCGGCCTTCAGACCGTCACCGCCTTCGGCCTGCTGGCGGAGGTGAGCAGCGGCTATCCGGTGATGCTGTCGGAGATGACCATCCTCACCGCGCTGCGCACGGCGGCGATGTCGGCGCTGGCGGCCAAGCACCTGGCGCCGCAGGGCGCCGACACGATGGCGATCATCGGCAACGGCGCGCAGTCGGAGTTTCAGGCGCTGGGCTTCAAGGCGGTGGCGGGCGTGCGCACGGTGCGCCTTTATGACATCGACCCCGCCGCCACCGAAAAATGCGCGCGCAACCTTGCGGGCAGCGGGCTTGAGGTGATCGCCTGCCGCTCCGCCGAGGCCGCGATGGAGGGCGCGCGGATCGTGACCACCGTCACCGCCGACAAGAACTACGCCACCATCCTCACCGACAACATGGTGGGCGCCGGGATCCACATCAACGCAGTCGGCGGCGACTGCCCCGGCAAGACCGAGCTGCACCGTGACATCCTGCTGCGCTCGGAGATCTTCGTGGAATACACGCCCCAGACCCGGATCGAGGGCGAGATCCAGCAACTCGCCGCCGATCATCCGGTCACCGAGTTGTGGCGCGTCATCACCGGCGCGCAGCCGGGGCGCACGCGCGCCGACGCGGTGACGCTGTTCGACTCGGTCGGCTTCGCGATCGAG
>CAZRFB010000501.1:0-1506 GCA_964599185.1 uncultured Rhodobacterales bacterium
CTCGAAGGCGCGCTGCGCCGGTTGCACCGCGAAGGGGATGTTGACGATCAGCGACGCCAGCAGCAGCCCCTGAAAGCTGAACGCCAGCGGCTGGCCGAACATCTCGCGCCACAGCGCGCCCAGCGGCGACTGCGCGCTGAAGGCGACCAGCAGATAGAACCCCAGCACCGTGGGCGGCAGCACCAGCGGCAGCGTCACCAGCGCCTCGACCAGCCCCTTGCCGCGAAAGGCGCCATAGGCGAGTCGGCGGCCCAGAAAGATCGACAGCGGCAGCAGCAGCGCCACGGTCCAGAACGCCAGCCGCAGCGACAGCCACAGCGCCTGCCAATCCATGCCCGTCTCTCCCGATGCGCTAACGTCTGCGCCTACATCGCCGCGCCGGGCGGCAGAAAGCCATAGCGGCGCAGGGTTGCGCGGGCGGGCGCGCCGCTCAGGTAGGCGTAGAACCGCGCCGCCGCCGGGCTCGCGTCGCGCAGCAGGACCATGCGCTGGCGCAGCGGGCTGTGCATGGACTCCGGAATCAGCGCGTGGGTTCCCTGCGCGGCGATGGTCGGCGCCAGCGCCAGCGACAGCGCGATGATCCCACCCTCGGCGCCGCCCGACAGCGCGAATTGCGCCGCCTGGGACACGTTTTCGCCCAGCACCAGTTTCGGCTGGATCGCCTCCCATATCCCGGCCGATTGCAGCGCCTCCTGCGCGCGCATGCCGTAGGGCGCGTGCTCGGGGTTGGCGATGGCGAAGCGGTTCAGCCGCCCGTCGGCCAGCGCCGCCGCCAGATCGGCGAGGGTTCCGTCCATCTCCAGCGGCGATCCCTGCGGCAGCATCAGGGCGACGCGGCCCAGCGCGTAGAGGTCGCCCGCGTCGCGGGTGAAGCCGTCGCGGTGAAGCGCCGCCACGAACGCCTCGTCCGCCGCCATATACACCTCGAACGGCGCGCCTGCGCGGATCTGGCGGGCGAAATTGCCGGTGGAGCCGAAGGTCAGGCGCACGGTCTCGCCGGTTTCCGCCGTATAGGCCGCGGCGATCTCGGCGAGCGCGAACTGAAGGTCGGCAGCGGCGGCGATCACCGGCGCGGGGCTTTGCGCGGCGGCGGGGCCGGCGAGCGCGAAGGCGGCGAGGGCGGCGATCAGCGCCCGGCGCAGCGGCGCGGCGGGGAGGGGCATGGGCGGCTCCTGCGCGATATGTCCTTCCATACCTATCGTTGAAGCCGCCCCGGCGCGCAAGCGTTATTTCTTATCGGCAATATCGGCGCGCATCCGCTCCAGCGCCGCGATATCCGCCGCCGCCGCCGCGCGCGCCTTGTGCTCCAGCGCGCGATAATGGCTCAGCGCGGCGTCGCCCGCCGCCGTCAGCCGCGCGCCGCCATGGCCCGCGCCGCCCCGGCTGCTCTCGACCAGCGGCGCGGCGAAGGTGGCGTTCAGCGTCTCGACCAGCAGCCAGGCGCGCTTGTAGCTCATGCCCATCCGCCGCCCCGCCGCCGCGATGCTGCCGGTCTCGGCGATCAGC
>CAZRFB010000502.1:0-2927 GCA_964599185.1 uncultured Rhodobacterales bacterium
GGCGCCGATCATCGGCCGCGCGCATGTCGGCTATATGCCCAGCAACCGCGTCGTCGGCATCTCCAAGCTGGCGCGCGTGGTGGACAGCTTCGCCAAGCGGCTGCAGGTGCAGGAGAAGATGACCGCGCAGATCGCCGCGACCATCCAGGACGTGCTTCAGCCCAAGGGGGTCGCCGTGGTGCTGGAGGCCGAGCACCAGTGCATGAGCACGCGCGGCGTCCACAAGCACGGCGTCTCGATGGTGACATCCACCATGCTGGGCGTGTTCCGCGAGGACGCGACGACGCGGCGCGAGTTCCTCACCATGATCGGCAATCCGGTCAACCGCGGAAGCTGAGGCCGCCGCGCCTGACCGTCGCTCTTCATGGGCGTGCGTCACGGCGTGCTTGACAGCCGCGCCCGCGTCGCCAAGCGTCGCGCTCCATGAGCGACCTTCGCGCCGTCGGCTATATCATCGGGCTGTTGCTGTCGGCGCTCGCCGCCACCATGGCCGTTCCTGTCGGTCTGGACCTGTGGGCGGGCGCCGGCGACTGGCGGGTGTTCGCCGTCAGCGGGGCGATCACGCTGTTTGTCGGCGGCGCGCTGTCGGCGACCTGCGCCGACCGCGCGCGCGGCGGCGTGACGATACGGCAAGCCTTGCTGATGACCGCCGCGATCTGGGCGCTGGCGCCGGTGTTCGCGGCGATCCCGTTCATGATCGGCGCGCCTGGCGCCAACTTCACCGACGCCTATTTCGAGGCGATGTCGGGCTTCACCACCACCGGCGCCACCGTGTTCACCGGGCTAGACGCCATGCCGCCCGGCATCCTGATGTGGCGGGCGATGCTGCAATGGTTCGGCGGTATCGGCATCATCGTCGTGGCGCTGGCGATCTTTCCCTCGCTGGGCGTCGGGGGCATGCAGCTTTTCAAGTCCGAGAGCTTCGACACCATGGGCAAGGTCTTGCCGCGCGCCTCCGAGATCGCGGTGTCGGTAAGCTGGGTCTATCTTATCCTGACGCTGTTGTGCGCCTTCGCCTATGGCGCGAGCGGCATGGACGCCTTCGACGCGGTCGCCCACGCGATGACGACCATCGCGACGGGGGGCTTCGCCAACTATGACGCCTCCTTCGCGGTGTTTTCGCCCGCCGCCGAATACGTCTCCACCGCCTTCATGCTGCTGGCGAGCCTGCCGCTGGTGCGATTCGTGCAGCTGGTCAGCCGTCAGCACGGCGCGCTGTTTCATGACAGCCAGGTGCGCGCGTTTCTTGGCGTCATGGCGGCCGCCAGCCTGATGATCGTCGCGTGGCGGATGCTGGAGGCGACCGGCGATTTCGAGACCAACCTCCGTCAGAGCCTGTTCAACACCGCGTCTGTCCTGACCGGCACCGGTTACGCCAGCGCCGATTATGGCGCATGGGGGTCGCTGCCGGTCGCGGTGCTGTTCCTGATCGGGCTGGTGGGCGGCTGCTCCGGCTCGGCGACCTGCGCGATCAAGGTGTTCCGCTTTCAGGTGCTGTTCGCGGCGGTCAACGCGCAGGTGCGCGCGATCCACAGCCCCTCGGGCGTGTTCATCCCGCGTTTTCAGGGCCGCAGGATCGACGACGCGGTGCTGTCGTCGGTGATGAGCCTGTTCTTCTTTTTCGTGCTGACGCTGGCCACCGTGGCGGTGGCGCTGGCGATGATGGGGCTGGACGCGACCACGGCGATTTCGGGCGCCGCGTCGGCGCTGGCCAACATCGGCCCGGGCTTTGGCGAGATCATCGGGCCTTCCGGCAACTTCGCCAGCCTGCCCGACAACGCCAAGTGGCTGCTTTCGTTCACCATGCTGGTCGGGCGGCTGGAGGTGCTGAGCGTCTTCGTGCTGTTCACCGCCGCGTTCTGGCGGGCGTGAGGGCGGCGCTTGCCGTCGGGGCGCCGCGCGCATAGGGTTTGCGCCGCAACGCGCCATGAGCAGGCCCGCGCAGGGTCGCCGCAGGAGAACGTCCGCCATGCAGATCAGAACCGTCGGCGTCGTGGGGGCGGGTCAGATGGGCGTCGGCATCGCGCATGTGTTCGCTCTTGCAGGCTATGACGTGCTGATCACCGACGTGTCGGAAAAGGCGCTGGCGGCGGCGCTGCCGCAGATCGGCCACAACATGGACCGTCAGGTGGCGCGCGACGCGCTGTCTCAGGCCGACAAGACCGCCGCTCTGGCGCGGATCCGAACCACGCCGGGGCCGGAGGGTTTCGCGGGCGTCGATCTGGTGGTCGAGGCCGCGACCGAGAACGAACAGATCAAGCGCAAGATCTTTGAAAGCATCGTGCCGCATCTGGCGCCGCACGCGCTGCTGACCTCCAACACCTCGTCGATCTCGATCACGCGGCTTGCGTCGGCTACCGACCGGCCGGAAAAGTTCATGGGCTTTCACTTCATGAACCCGGCGCCGCTGATGCCGCTGGTGGAGCTGATCCGCGGCATCGCCACCGACGAGCACACCTACAAGATCCTGCGCGACGTGGTGATCGGCCTCGGCAAGACCCCGGCCAGCGCCGAGGACTTTCCCGCCTTCATCGTCAACCGCATCCTGTTGCCGATGATCAATGAGGCGATCTATACGCTCTACGAGGGCGTCGGCACGGTCGAGGCGATCGACACGGCGCTGCGGCTGGGCGCGAACCATCCGATGGGGCCGCTGCAACTGGCCGATTTCATCGGGCTGGACACCTGCCTTGCGGTCATGCACGTGCTGCACGAGGGACTGGCGGACACGAAATACCGCCCCTGCCCGCTGCTGGTGAAATATGTCGAAGCAGGCTGGCTGGGCCGCAAGACCAAACGCGGCTTCTACGATTATCGCGGCGAGACGCCGGTGCCGACCCGGTGACGGGCGGGGGCTTTTTGGCGTTTCCGTGACGCCCCGCGCCACATGCGGCTGAGAGAATACTGAGAAATCAAAATAAGGCGAA
>CAZRFB010000503.1:0-1738 GCA_964599185.1 uncultured Rhodobacterales bacterium
CGAGGTGAAGGGCTGATGGCGCGGCAGGGTAAGCGGATCCGGACGGCGCGCGAAGCCCGTCCCGAGGGCGTTCTGACGCTGGAGTCGGCGCTCGACTTCATCAAGGGCGCCTCGAAGACCAAGTTCGACGAGACGGTGGAGCTGTCGCTGAACCTCGGCGTCGATCCCCGCCACGCCGACCAGATGGTGCGCGGCTCGGTCACACTACCCAACGGCACCGGCAAGACGGTGCGCGTGGGCGTGTTCGCGCGCGGCGCCAAGGCCGACGAGGCGCTTGCGGCGGGCGCCGACGTGGTGGGCGCGGAGGACCTGATGGAGGCGATCCAGGGCGGCGTGATCGACTTCGACCGCTGCATCGCGACGCCGGACATGATGCCGATCGTCGGTCGGCTGGGCAAGATCCTCGGGCCGCGCGGCCTGATGCCGAACCCCAAGATCGGCACCGTGACCATGGACGTCAAAGGCGCCGTCGAGGCGGCCAAGGGCGGCCAGGTGACGTTCCGCGTCGAGAAGGCGGGCATCATCCACGCGGGCGTCGGCAAGGTGAGCTTCGAGACCGACAAGCTGGCGGAGAACGTGCGCGCGCTGGTTGACGCGGTGGCGAAGAACCGCCCGACCGGCGCCAAGGGGACCTACCTCAAGAAGGTCTCGCTCAGCTCCACCATGGGGCCGGGCGTGACCGTTGACGTGGCCTCCGCCACGGCGGCGCCGCAGCAGGCGGCCGCCGAGTAAGCGAATACCCGCGTCGCTCTTGCGGCGCGGGGTGCGAGGGGGCGGGGGG
This sequence comes from uncultured Rhodobacterales bacterium, assembly GCA_964599185.1. Classification (GTDB taxonomy): domain Bacteria; phylum Pseudomonadota; class Alphaproteobacteria; order Rhodobacterales; family Rhodobacteraceae; genus Rubrimonas. The sequence goes on from CAZRFB010000503.1 coordinate 782, forward strand.
CGCAAGCCCGCGCCCCATCCTGTCCGAGACGGCGGGTGATCCCTTCGGGGGTCTTAATCTCCCGCCATAGACGGGGAGCGCGCGCGATCAGCCATCAGCCGCAGGCGCGGCGAAGGGCGATCCTGGGCGGGAACCCGGACGGGACCCGAGACGTCGGCGCCGGTCATCGGCGGCGGCGAACACGAGCCGGCGGGGGCGAAAGCCCGCGCCTATGGACTGGAGCAGAAACGTGGACAGAGCCCAAAAGACGCAGACGGTCGAAGACCTCGGCCGGATCTTTGCGGACTCTGGCGTCGTCGTGGTCGCTGGCTACGCGGGGCTCACGGTTGCTGAGATGACGGATCTTCGCGCCCAGATGCGGGTTGCGGGGGGGAGTGTCCGCGTCGCCAAGAACAGGCTCGCCAAGATCGCTCTGGAGGGAAAGCCCTGCGCAGGCATGGCCGACCTCCTCAAGGGACAGACCGTTCTCGCCTATTCGGAGGACCCTGTCGCCGCTGCAAAGGTCGCTGAGGCCTATGCGAAGAAGAACGGCAAGTTCGTGCTTCTGGGCGGCGCCATGGGGGGAGAGATCCTCAACCCCGAAGGCGTGAAGGCGGTGGCGGCGATGCCGTCGCGGGAGGAGCTCATCGCTTCTGTCGTGGCTTGCATCGGGTCGCCCGGTTCGACCCTCGTCAGCGCGATCATGGCGCCCGCCTCGAACATCGCCAGCATTCTCACGACGCTGGAAGAGCGAGAGGCCGCCTGAGACCTGCAGCAATCGTGGGGCCGCGCCCAGCGCGAGACGCGCGCCGGACCCACTCAACCAACCTGGAACGGAACGGAAAAAATGGCTGATCTGAAGAAACTGGCCGAGGAAATCGTCGGCCTGACGCTGCTCGAAGCCGCGCAGCTCAAGGCGATCCTCAAGGACGACTACGGCATCGAGCCCGCCGCCGGCGGCGCGGTGATGATGGCCGG
>CAZRFB010000504.1:0-13750 GCA_964599185.1 uncultured Rhodobacterales bacterium
TCGGCGGCCTTGAGCTGGCGCGCCTCGCCCTGCCGCAGGCCGCATGTCGCGAGCAGGTGGATGAGCGCCCAGTTGCGAAGCGCGACGGCCTCGTTCCTCCAGATCGTCCGCGGATCGCCGCAGGCGATGAAGGCGACGACCTCGGCAAGCCGCGCCGACGGCACGAGGGGGCGCACGCGCGAGGACCGCACCTGCGGCCGGTAGGCAAGGATGCACGCCTTCATCGTCTCGCGCGCGTCGATGCGGCGCGCGAGTTCCGGATCGCCCCGCGAGAACCTGCTCTCGGCGAAGCGTGCCACATGGTCGAGGTAGTGGGCCGCGGTCGTCAGCCGCCAGGCCTTCCTGGCGTTGCCCACGCCATCCCTGGGCCTCGGCGAGGCGTTCTGACGGAACGGGGACACCTTGCCGCCGACACCGCGGCGCAGGGCCGCCGTGGAGAGCGCGCAGGCGTCGGACAGGCTCCTGATCTCGGCGACATCGAGATGGCGCCCGGAATCCACCCGGGCGTTGAGGTCGATGTTCTCGCGGAGGGCCCACAGGCCAATATGGACAAGGTCCTCGGCGGCGGCAGCCAGCGTCTCCGCGGTCCTGCCGAGGCTACGCCGCCACAGGATGTAGCAGGTCGGGTAGTAGGCAGGGACGTTGTCGGAGTCGACGACGGTGGCGAAACGCTCGCCACCTTCGAGGATTTAGCGGCGCACCCCATGGAAATACGGGTGCGTGGTCGGACGCGGGCGGGCGGGCATCGCGCCTCCGGGGCAGCTGCAGTCAAGACAGCGCCTCGCGTCGGGCATGCAGACAGGTGACCGGCGTTGCAGTGCAAAGGCCGGAGCGTCGGGAAAATACGGACAATGCGAGAGATCGGCCTCGGGGGGCGGAGATCATCTCCGGACAGGCCGCAAAACTACCGGTCGAAGGTCTGGTGTGCAGATGTAAATCCGGGCGCGAACGGCCGACGCGCCGACGCCGGAATTTTATGAAGGCATGACAAGGGGGTAGATGGCAAAAACTACCGGTCTAGTGTTTTGGTACGCAGAAGCAATATTATGTTAAATACAGGATTCCGTCACCCGTCACAGGCACTTCAGGAAACGCCTTCACGAACTGGTTCAATTCTCTTGCCGAAATCAGCAGGTCGAGCGCCGCGCCGTCGTCCGTGTCGCGCCGACCGACCACCAGCCCATGCGCATGCAGCCAAGCCGCCGCCTTGCCGTCGGCCTGCGCGATGGTCGCCACGGCCTCGTGCCGCGCTTCGCTCAGCGCGGCGTCGATGGCCGACAGCAGCGCCGCCACGCCTTCGCCGCTAAGCGCCGACACCGCCACGGCGCCCGAGCGCGCCGCCTCGGCCGTCTGCGCCCGTCGCGCGTCGTCGTCGAGCAGGTCGATCTTGTTACGCGCCTCCAGCACGGCGGCCAGCCGCTCGGGCGTCACGCCCAGATCGGTCAGCACGTCGAGCACATCCGCCTTCTGCGCCTCGGTCTGAGGATGCGCCATGTCGCGCACATGCACGATCACATCGGCTTCGAGCACTTCCTCCAGCGTGGCGCGGAATGCGGCGACCAGCTGCGTCGGCAATTCCGAGATGAAGCCCACCGTGTCCGACAGCACCACCTTGCGCCCGCCGGGCAACTTCGCCGCGCGCATCGTTGGGTCGAGCGTGGCGAACAGCATGTCCTTGGCGAGCACGTCGGCGTCGGTGATCCGGTTGAACAGCGTCGATTTGCCGGCGTTGGTGTAGCCGACCAGCGCCACCACCGGATACGGCGCCTTCTTGCGCGCCTTGCGATGCAGCGACCGGGTCTGAACCACGCCCTGCAACTGCCTTTTGAGCCGCACGATCTTTTCATCGATGGCGCGGCGGTCGGCCTCGATCTGGGTCTCACCGGGGCCGCCCATGAAGCCCGCGCCGCCGCGCTGGCGCTCAAGGTGGGTCCAGCTGCGCACCAGGCGGCTTTTCTGGTAGCTCAGATGCGCCAATTCGACCTGCAGCGCGCCTTCGCGGGTGCCCGCGCGCTCGCCAAATATCTCAAGGATCAGACCCGTTCGGTCCAAAACCTTGGCGTTCCACGCTTTTTCAAGGTTGCGCTGCTGGATCGGCGTCACCGCGCCGTCCACGATCACCAGTTCCGCATCGCCTGCGGCGACCCGCGCCTTGATCTCGTCGATCTTGCCGGAGCCAAACAGCGCGCCCGCCTTGGCCGAGGCGAGCGTCGCCACCTCCGCCGACACGACCTCGAGATCAAGCGCCTCCGTCAGCGCGACGCATTCCGCAAGCGCGCTGTCGGGATCGCGGCGGCGGTCGCGGTCCGCCTTGAAATGCGGATGGACAACCAGAGCGCGCGTCCGCACTGCAGAATCAACCCTGCTCGTCGCCGTCATAAAGATTGATTGGCTGCGACGGCATCACTGTTGAGATTGCGTGCTTGTACACCAACTGCGACTGCCCATCCCGTCTCAGCAACATGCAAAAGTTATCAAACCAAGTGATCACGCCTTGAAGTTTGACGCCGTTTACCAGGAATATCGTCACAGGAACCTTGTTTTTTCTGACATGGTTCAGGAATGTGTCTTGGAGGCTGGTTTTATCTGCGGCCATTTCAGTATCGCCTGTTTTTTTGTTGCGGTTGTGAAAGCACTTACGATGCCCCTTTTACACAATGGGCCTGACGGTGGGAATATTCCATAGCGCCTTCGCAGGTGCACAAAAATCGTTGCATTTCAGCGGCGCCAGTAGTCGGGATTGGTCAGCGCCACCACGGCCAGAATCTCGACACGGCCCAGCACCATCGCGAAGCACAGGATGAGCTGCCCCGCCGCGCCATAGTCGGAAAATCCCGCCGCACCGGCCCCGAGCGCCATGGCGTAGGCGGGGCCGGTGTTGGCGATCGCGGCGATCGCCGCCGCGAACGCCTGATCCAGCGGCGCGCCGGTCACGCTGAGGCCCAGCACCACCGTGCAGACGCCCAGCGCATAGAGCATCACGAACAGCCATGCGAGCACGGCCCCGGCGAAGCCGACGCGCCGCACGCCGGCGCCCTTGCGGGCGACGAGGCTGGGCTTGGACAGCGTGTCAAGCTCGCGCATCCCGTGCTGATACAGCGCATAGGCGCGCAACAGCTTGACCCCGCCGGCCGTGGAGGCCACCCCGCCGCCCATGGTCGCCAGCGCCAGAAACAACAGGCCCGCGCCGCTCGACCCGCTCCACGTCTCGGTCGCCGTCCAGCTGTCGCTCACGTAGCCGGTGGTGGAGAGAAACGACGCGGCTGTGAACACCGCGCCCCATGCAGCCCTGACCCAGGCGCCATCGCCGCCGGGCGCCGCCGCATCCGCCGCATGGAGCCAATGGCGGATGAAAATCCACCCCGCCGCGACCGCCACCGCGATCAGCGCCAGCTCCAGCTCCGGGTCGCGCCGCAGCCGCCGCGCAAGGCCGCGCCGCGACCCCGCCGCAAAGACATGTCTGCTCGCAGCCAGCGTCAGGAACGCCAGCGCGACAACCTCGGCGCCCGCGCCCGCGCCGCTGCGAAATCCGCCGCCGTCCATCGAGACGCCGCTGGTGGACATGATCCCGATGGCGTGGATCGCGGCGCGCAGGCCCGGCATCCCGAGCGCGGCGAAGATCAGCGCCAGCGCCAGCGTCAGCCCCGCATAGACCGGCGCCACCACCGACACCGCGCGCGCCAGCCTGGCGCCGCCCTCGTCGGGGCTGTCGCTCCGGCTCCACGACGGGCCGCCGCCGAGGCGCCCGACCGGCCCGCGCCGTTCCGCCGCCTGAACCTCGTAGCCGCCCAGATTGCGCGGCGCGAACACCGCCACCGCCGCCGTCAGCGCCGCGAAGCCGCCGAACCACGCGGTCATCGCCCGCCACAAGTGCAGCGCGCGCGGCGCCGCCTCCAGCGACGGCAGCGCGGTCGCGCCGGTGGTGGTGAAGCTCGACACCATCTCGAAATAGGCGCCGAAGGCTCCAAGCTGCGGCGCGGTCAGCAGCACCGGCAGCGCGGCGGCGAGCGGCGCGACGGTGAACATGAACAGCACGGTCACGATCTCGGACCGCGCCGGCGTGCGTGAGCGATGCCCGCGGCGCGCCAGCGCGAAAGCCACGCCGATCATCCCGACCACGCCCGCGCTCTGTGAAAATGCGCGCGCGCTGTGCAGATCGCGCTCAATCAGCGCCAGCACCGCGGGCGGCAGCATCAGCGCGGCGACCGCGAGCAGCGCCAGCGCCATCACCGGAAGGCCGCGCCAGGTCATCGCTCAGAAAAAGTCCACGCTGACGCGGAACAATTGCTCCACCTGCTTGACCACGTCGCGCAGCGCGAACACCACCATCACGTCGCCGTCGGTGATGGTCAGGTCGCCCTCCGGCATTTTCAGCCCGTCGCGGGTCATGATCGCGCCGACCAGGGCGCCCGGCGGAAAACCGGCGTCGCGCAGCCGCTTGCCCGCGATCGGCGAGGTCATCAGCACCTGCGCCTCGATCACCTCGCCCTCGCCCTCGCCGATGGAATAGACCTGCCGGATGCGGCCGCGCCGCACATGGCGCAGGATGCTGGAGACGGTGGTCGCGCGCGGGTTGATGGTGGCGTCCACGCCCAGCGCCCCGGCGAGGTTCGAGAACACCGCGTCGTTGGTCAGCGCGATGGTGAGGCCGCACCCGGCCTGCTTTGACAGCGCGCAGGCGAGCAGGTTGGTCTTGTCGTCATCGGTCAGCGCCAGCACTGCGTCGGCGTCAACGATGCCCGCCTCGTCGAGGATCTCCGGCTCCAGCGCGTCGCCGTTCAGCACCACGGTGCGCGACAGCCGGTCGGCGGCGAACTCCGCCCGTTCGCGGTCGCGCTCGATGATCGTGGCGCGGATGCCGCGCGGGTCGGCCTCCAGCAGTTCCGCGACCGTCAGCCCCACGTTGCCCGCGCCGATGATCACGATCCGCCGCGCCGGGCGGCCCTCGCGCCCGAAGATCGAGATCGCGCGCTGCACGTCCTGCTCGGCGGCGAGAAGATACACCGCGTCGCCCGCGTAAAGCTGATCGTTCGGCGTCGGCGCCAGCAGCGCGTCGCCGCGCCGGATCGCCACCACGATCGCCGCCAGCGTGCTGAACAGCTCGCTCAGCTGGCGCAGCGGCGTGTTGAGCACCGGGCAGTCCTGCTCCAGCTTCAGCCCGATCAGTTGCGCGCGGCCATCGAGAAAGGTGTGCGTGTCGAAGGCGGAGGTCGAGGCGAGGCGCGAGATCGCCACCCGCGCCACCTCCGCCTCGGGCGAGATCACCACGTCGAGCGGCATGTGGTCGCGCCGGAACAGATCGGCCCAGCGTGCTTCGAGATAGTTCTGCGCCCGCACCCGCGCGATCTTGCGCGGCACCGAGAACACCGAATGCGCCACCTGACAGGCGACCATGTTGACTTCGTCCATCTGGGTCGCGGCGATCAGCATGTCGGCGTCGCCCGCGCCCGCGCGGTCCTGCACGTCGGGGTGGCTCGCGTAGCCGACGACGCCGTTCAGATCCAGCGCCTCGACCACGTGGCGCACCAGTTCGGGGTTCTGGTCGATCACGGTGACCTGATTGCCCTCCTCGGCCAGCCGCTTGGCGATCTGGCTGCCAACCCGGCCCGCGCCGCAGACGATGATCTTCACCGCGCGTCCCCCGCCCTGCCCGCGCTCACGCCTCCATCTCGCTGAGCGCGGCCACCCGCGCGCCGCCGCGCGCGGTGGTGGTGACGCCCAGCAGCTTGAGCTTGCGGTGCAGCGCCGAGCGCTCCATGCCGACGAAACTTGCGGTGCGCGAGATGTTGCCGCCAAAGCGGTTGATCTGGGCGATCAGGTATTCGCGCTCGAACACCTCGCGCGCCTCGCGCAGCGGCAGGCTCGCCACCATGCCGTTCAGCCCGGTGCGCGTGTCCGCCAGCGCGGTCTCGGCGCCGCCGCAGATGTCGCCGACCTCGATCACCGGCCCGTCGGCGATGATCAGCAGGCGCTCCACCAGGTTCTTGAGCTGGCGCACGTTGCCCGGCCAGTCCAGCGTCTGCAGCATCGCCAGCGCCTCGTCGGAGAACCGCTTGCGCGCCAGCCCCTCGGCCTCCGCCAGCCGCTCGGTGAAATGCGCCACCAGCGCGGGGATGTCCTCGCGCCGGGCGTCCAGCGGCGGGGTCTCCAGCGGCACCACGCTCAGGCGGTGGAACAGATCCTCGCGAAACCGCCCGGCGGCGATCTCGACCGCCAGATCGCGGTTGGTGGCCGACAGCACCCGCACGTCCACGCGCACCACGTCGTCGCCGCCGGGGCGGGTGAAGGCGTTGTCGGTCAGCACGCGCAGGATGCGCGACTGCGTGCCGGGCGGCATCTCGCCCACTTCGTCGATGAAAAGCACGCCGCGATGGGCGCGCTCGAACAGCCCCTGCACGACGCGCCCATCCTCCATCACGCGGCCGAACAGCACCTCCTCCATGCGGTTCGGCTCGATGGCGGCGGCGTTGGCGACCACGAACGGGTGTCTCGCGCGGTCCGACAAGGCGTGGATGCGGCGCGCCGCGACCTCCTTGCCCGACCCCGGCGGGCCGGAGAGCATCACCCGGCTCTGCGTCTTCGCGACGCGGTGGATGCGGGTGTTGAGCGCGGTGATCGCGGTGGAGCCGCCGATCATCTCCGCCTCCGCCGCCTCGCGCGCGCGCAGCGCGGCGTTCTCGCGGCGCAGGCGGTTGGCCTCGATGGCGCGCCCGACCACGACCAGCAACTGGTCGGTGTTGAACGGCTTTTCGACAAAGTCATAGGCGCCCTGCTTGATCGCGGCGACCGCGATTTCGATGTTGCCGTGGCCGGAGATGATCACCACCGGAATGTCGGCGTTGTCGCGCTTGACCGCCTTCAGCACCTCGATTCCGTCCATCCGGCTGCCCTGGAGCCAGATGTCGAGGATGATCAGCGCCGGCGAGGCGAGCGCGACCTGGGCGAGCGCGCCGTCGGCGTCGGACGCCTCGCGCGTCTCGTGGCCCTCGTCGCGCAGGATGTCCGCGATCAGCGCGCGGATGTCTTCCTCGTCGTCAACAATCAGGATGTCGCTCATGCAATCCTCGGCAAGTCTGTCTGGCTGCGGGTGGTCGGCAACGAAATCCGCGCCAGCGCGCCCGGCGGCGCGCCGTCGGTGAACGGCTCGGCGTCGGCCAGCGTCAGCGCGCCGCCGTGCTGCTCCACGATCTTCTTGACGATGGCCAGCCCCAGCCCGGTGCCCCGCGCGCGGGTGGTGACGTAAGGCTCGGTCAGCCGCGCGCGGTCGGTTTGCGGCAGGCCAACGCCGTTGTCGGCGATCTCGATCACGATCCGCCCGTCCTCGGCGCGCAGGCGGGTGCGGATTTCGCCCGGTCGCCCATCAGGCGCCCCGTCTGATTCCTGCGCCAGCCGCGCCTGCACCGCCTCGGCGGCGTTCTTGAGCAGATTGGTCAGCGCCTGGCTCAGCAGCCCGCGATCGCAGCGCGCCAGCAGCGTGGCGTCGTCGATGTCGAGCCGGTGGCGCAGGCCGGTCTCCGCCGCCTCCTGCAACAGCACCGCGTCGCGCACGATCTCGGCCACGTTCTCATCGCTGGTCTGCGGTTCGGGCATCCGCGCGAATCTGCTGAATTCATCCACCATGCGGCGGATGTCGCCCGCCTGACGCGCGATCACGTCGGCGTATTGATCCAGCGCCGCGCGGTCCTCCGGCCCCAGCGAGCGGAACTTGCGCTTCAGCCGGTCCGCCGAAAGCTGGATCGGCGTCAGCGGGTTCTTGATCTCGTGCGCGATGCGCCGCGCGATGTCGCCCCAGGCGGCCATGCGCTGGGCGGAGACCAGCTCGGTGAGGTCGTCGAGCGTGACCACCGCGCCCTCGCCGGGTTCGGCGGCCTTGGGGGTGACGCGCGCCAGCAACGCGCGCTCCTGCGCGCCGTGCGCGACGTGAAGCTGGTCCTGCGCCGCGCCGCCGGGGGTGCGCGCGGCGCGCTCCAGCAGCGGCGCCAGCGTCGGCGCCAGCCGCGCCAGCGGCGCGCCATGGGCGGCGCCCGCGTCCAGCCCCAGCATCTCGGCGGCGGCGGCGTTGATCAGCTCCACGCGGCCTGCGCTGTCGAGCCCCACCACGCCCGCGCTGACGCCTGACAGAACGGTTTCGATGAAGCGGCGGCGCTGCTCGGTCTCGGCGTTCGCCGCCACCAGCGCGTCGCGCTGCCGCTTGACCTGCGCGGTCATGCGGTTGAAGGCGCGGCTCAGCACCGCCACTTCGTCGTCGCCCTTCTCCTCGCGCACCCGCAGGTCGAAGTCTCCCGCCCCCACCCGCTCCGCGGCGCCCGCCAGCCGCCCGATCGGCCGCGCAAGCTGTTCGGCGAACCGCAGGCCCAGCCAGACCGCCGCGACGATCACCAGCAGCGCAAAGCCCAGATAGATCAGTGCGAAGTCGAACAGCACGCCGCCGCGCTCCCGCTCCAGCCGCTCATAGAGCGCCACCGTCTCGCGGGTGTCGTCGAGCAGCATCAGCACCTCGCCGTCGATGCGGCGCGTGACGTAGAGGTAATTATCGAACGCCGACGTCAGATGAACCAGCGCGCGCATCTCGTTGGCGGGCTTGTCCTCGATCACCACCACCTGGCCGGAGCGGGCGGCGGCGAACTGGTCGCGGGTGGGCTTGTCGAGGGTGAACAGATAGCTGAACTCGCCGCGCGCCACGATCTCGCCGTCGCCGTCCAGCACATAGGCCTCCGGCAGCTCGCGGATCAGCGCCTGCTGGCGCACCAGATCGCCCAGCGCGGCGCGGTCGATGCCCATGGTCGCGGCGCGATTGATGTCGTTGGCCATCGCCAGCGCGTCGCCCTGGATGTTGCCGCGATGCTCGCGCTCATACGATTCCGCCGTCGCCAGCGCGTTGCGCACCACCGAGCGGACCTGCGACGAGAACCACGCCTCCATGCCGAAGTTCACCGTCAGCGTGGCGAACACTGCGACAAGGATGGTCGGCGCCAGCGCGACGACCGTGAACAGCCCCGACAGCCGCAAGTGCAGCCGCGCCCCCGCCGAGCGCGCCCTGCGCGCGGAGATCATCCGGGCGATGGTCAGGATGATCAGCGCGGCGATGATCAGGATATAGACCAGATCGGCCAGCAGCACCGCGCGCACCAGATCCGGGCCGGCGCGACCGGTCTCCGCCTGGCTCAGCGCCAGCGCGGTCAGCCCCGCCATCACCGGCCCCGCCGCCACCAGCGCGAAGGTCGCGCCCGAGCCGAGGCGGCGCGCGCGCCACGGACTCAGGGCGGAAAAACGTGGGGCGATGAGGCCGCTGCGCGCCATGATACTCCGCATGGGCCGCATCCTGCGACCACTGTTGCTTCGTTACATCAGTTTCTTGCCGCGCGTGACCGGGATGTCAAGGTCGCGGATGCGCTTGCGCAACGTATTGCGGTTCAGCCCCAGCAGATCGGCGGCCTTGAGCTGATTGCCGCGCGTCGCCGACAGGGTGAGCGCGATCAGCGGCAGCTCGATTTCGCGCAGCACGCGCTCATAAAGACCCGGCGGCGGCAGCGCGTCGCCATGCAGCGCGAAATAGCGTCGCAGGTGGCTCTCGACCGCCGTTGAAAGCGTCGCGCCGCCGTCGCGCGCCACTTCCGCCGCCGAGGACGGCCGCGCCGCAAGCTCCTGCTCCACCACGGCGGCGTCGATGGTTTCATCGGCGCACAGCGCGGCGAGCCTGCGCATCAGGTTCTCCAGCTCGCGCACGTTGCCGGGCCAGCGCTGCCCGCGCAAAAGGTCGATCGCCTTGGCGGTGATCGCCTTGCGCGGCAGCCCCTCGGCCTCGGCCCGGCGCAGGAAGGCGCGCGCAAGGTCGGGGATGTCCTCCACCCGCTCGCGCAGCGGCGGCAGGCGGATCGGCACCACGTTGAGGCGATAGAACAGATCCTCGCGAAACCGCCCCTCGCCGATCAGTTCGCGCAGGTCCTGATGGGTGGCGGCGACGATGCGCACGTCGGCCCTGATCGGCGTGCGCCCGCCCACGGTGGTGTATTCGCCGTCCTGCAGCACGCGCAGCAGCCGCGTCTGCGCCTCCGGCGGCATGTCGCCGATCTCGTCGAGAAACAGCGTGCCGGCGGCGGCCTGTTCGAAGCGGCCGCGCGCGCGGTCGGTGGCGCCGGTGAAGGCGCCCTTCTCATGGCCGAAAAGCTCGCTCTCGATCAGGTCGCGCGGAATCGCGGCCATGTTGACCGCCACGAACGGCCCGGTCTTGCGCCGCCCGAAACTGTGCAGCGCGCGGGCGACCAGCTCCTTTCCCGTGCCGCTCTCGCCGTTGATCATCACGGTGAGGTCGGTGTTCATCAGCCGCGCCATGACGCGATAGACATCCTGCATCGCCGGGCTGCGCCCGATCAGCGGCATCGCCTCGTCGCGCGCAGGCTCGGCCGCAGGCGCCGCGCCCTCGCTGCGGGCGCCGAGCGCCTTGCGCACATGGCTCAGCACCTCCTTCAGGTCGAAGGGCTTGGGCAGGTATTCATAGGCTCCGGCTTCGGCGGCGCGGATCGCGGTCATCACCGTGTTCTGCGCGCTCATCACGATCACCGGCAGTTCCGGGCGCTTGCGCCGGATCGAGGGCAGCAGGTCGAGGCCGTCACCGTCGGGCATCATCACGTCGGTGACGATCAGATCGCCCTCGCCGTCCTGCACCCAGCGCCACAGCGTGTTGAAAGAGCCGGTGGCGCGCACCCGGCACCCGGCGCGGGTCAGCGCCTGGGTCAGCACCGTGCGGATCGCGCGGTCGTCGTCGGCCAGCAGCACGGTGCCCAGGCTCATTGCTTGCTCTCCTTCTCCGCGCTTCTGTCGATGGGCAAGCGCAGCCGCATCACGGTCCACCCCGGCTCGCTGTCGCACTCGATCACGCCGCCGTGGTCGGCGACGATCTTGGACACCAGCGCCAGCCCCAGCCCGCTGCCCGCCGCCTTGGAGGTGACGAACGGCTCGAAGATGTCGCGCCGTATCTCGGGCGGCACGCCGCCGCCGTTGTCCTGGATGGTGAGCAGCAACGGCAGGCTTTCGCGCCTGCCCCCCGGCCCCGCGATGGCGACGCCGGGGCTGTAGCTGGTGCGCAACTGGATCACGCCGCCCACTTTCGGCGTCGCCTCGGCGGCGTTCTTGAGCAGGTTCTGAAACACCTGCATCAGCTGGTCGGCGTCGCCGGGCACCGGCGGCAGCGACGGGTCGTATTCGACGAAGAATCGCACATGCCGCGCGAACCCCGCCTCCGCCGCGCGGCGGGCGCGGTCGAGCACGTCGTGGATGTTGACCGGCGTCTTGACCGGCGGGCGGGTGTCGCCGAACGCCTCGACGCGCTCGAGCAGTTTCTCCACGCGGCGGGTCTCGTCGCGGATCAGCGAGGTGAGTTCGCGCTCGGCGTCGCCCAGCGTCATCTCCAGAAGCTGCGCGGCGCCCGAGATGCCAGCCAGCGGGTTCTTGATCTCATGCGCCAGCATCGCCGCCATGCCGGTCACGCTGCGCGCGGCGGCGCGGTGGGTGAGCGTGCGGTCCATCTGCTCGGCGATCGAGCGCGGCTGTATCAGCAGCAGCACCGCGCCCGACGCCTCGTCCAGCGGCGCCGCCTGCACGTCCACCGCGCGGGTCCGCCCGTCGGGCAGGCTCAGCGTCACGTTGTGATCGACCAGCGACAGCGCGCCGCCGCGCGCCCGCGTCGCCATGTCGAGCACGCGGCTCTGCGCACCGACCGTCGCGGCGAGCGAGCGGCGCGTCAGCTGCTGGGTCGAGGCGGAAAGAAACGCCTCCGCCGCCGCGTTGGCGGCCAGGATCGCGCCATCGGCGCCGATCAGCAGCGCCGGTTGCGGCAGCGCCTGCCAGAGCGCCTCGAAATCCACCGCGCTCATGCCGCGCGCGCCATGCGGGCCGCGTCGAAGCCCTCGATCAGCGCCGCGCGCACCGCTGCGGGCGCGTCCAGCCGCACCACCGCGTCGCGGATCGGCCCGCCGCCCGGCACACGCTCCAGCGCCCAGCCCAGATGCTTTCGCGCCACCCGCACGCCAAGGTCGCGCCCGTAGAACGACAGCAGCGCCTCGTGGTGCTCCAGCAGCAGCGCGAGCCGCTCTCCCGGCGCAGGCGGCGCATAGGCCCTGCCCGCCAGCCCCGCCGCGATCTGGGCGGGAACCCAGGGCGCGCCGCGCGCGCCGCGCCCAACCATCACCGCGTCGGCGCCCGACAGCGACAGCGCCCGCGCCGCGCTTGCCGCGTCGGTCACGTCGCCGTTGGCCACCACCGGGATCGTCACCGCCTGCTTCACCCGCCGGATCGCCGCCCAGTCCGCCGCGCCCTTGTAGAACTGCGCCCGCGTGCGCCCGTGCACGGTGATCATCGCCGCGCCCGCCGCTTCCGCCTGCGCCGCCAGCGCGGGCGCGGTGACGGTGTCCCAGCCCAGCCGCATCTTGACCGTGACGGGGACCGCGACCGCCTTCACCACCGCCTCGATCAGCCGCAGCGCGTGCTCCGGCTCGCGCATCAGCGCCGAGCCCGACCAGCCGCTGGTGACCTTCTTCGCCGGACAGCCCATGTTGATGTCGATGATCCGCGCGCCCCGGTCGGCCAGCATCCGCGCGGCCTCCGCCATCCAGCGCGCCTCGCGCCCGGCGATCTGCACGGCGGAGGCGCTCATGTCGCCCTCGATCTCCGCCCGCGCGCGGGCGGCGCGCGTCGCCTGCACCATGTCCTGCGACGCCACCATCTCCGACACCACAAGACCGGCGCCGAACCGGGCCGCCAGCCTGCGAAACGGCAGATCGGTGATCCCGGCCATCGGCGCCAGCAAAACCGGCATATTGATGGTCACATTTCCGACAGAGAACGCCATGCGGGTTAAACCTTGTGCATACCTGCTGTGCATATCGCGCCCGCTTGCTCTGGGCAAGGCCGACCGCTAGCGTCGCGCGCGAATTATGGCGCGCAGCGCGCGCGGGATGAACGGGTGCGGAATGGCGACGGCGGCGCTGATTGTCGCGGCGGGGCGCGGGACGCGGGCCGGTGACGGCCCGCCCAAGCAGTACCGCGAGGTGGGCGGCGCGGCGATCATCGCCCGCACCCTCGCCCGCTTCGCCGCCGCGCCGGGGGTGGACCGGATCTGCGTCTGCATCCGCCCGCAGGACCGCGCGCTGTTCGACGCCGCCTTGGCCGGGTTGTCGCTCTCCAAACCGCTGAGCGTGGTGGACGGTGGCGCGGAGCGGGCGCTGTCGGTAAGGCTGGGGCTGGAGGCGCTGGCCGCCGATCCGCAGGGGCCGCCCGCCCGCGTGCTGATCCACGACGCCGCACGGCCCTTCGTCTCGACCGCCGTGATCGAGGCGGTGATCGCGGCGCTGGCCGAAGCGGAGGGCGCCTGCGCCTCGATCCCGATCGTGGACGCGCTGCGCCGGTCCGAGGGCGGCCTGTGCGGCGCGCTGATCCCGCGCGAGGACGTGTGGCGGGCGCAGACGCCGCAGGGCTTCCGCTTCGACGCAATCCTCGCCGCGCACCGCGACCACCCCGACCCCGCCGCCCCCGACGACGCCGAGATCGCGCGCCGCGCCGGGCTGCGGGTGGCGATCGTGGAAAGCGAGGCCGACAATTTCAAGATCACCCGCCCCGGCGACTTCGCCCGCGCCGAGCGGCTGATCGGGCAGGAGACAGGCATGGAGACGCGGCTGGGAACCGGCTTTGACGTGCACCGATTCGGGCCCGGCGACCATCTGATGCTGTGCGGGGTGCGCGTGGCCCACGACCA
>CAZRFB010000505.1:0-4136 GCA_964599185.1 uncultured Rhodobacterales bacterium
GCGATATGGGCGAGCGCGCCGCGCAGCCGCCGCAGGCGGTGCGGCTGGCCCACGATATAGGGATGCAGCGCCACGCCCATCACCAGCGGCTGCGCGCGCGACTGCTCCAGCATCTCGTCGAACGCATCGACGATCATCGCGGCGAAGGCCTCGGCGCCGTCCTTGCGCGCCACGATGGCGGGGATGTCGTTGACCTCCTGCGGATAGGGCACCGCCAGGATGCGCCCCGCGCGGGTGCGCATCCACACCGGCTGATCGTCCATGCACCAGTTCAGCGTATAGCGGTATCCCGCCTCGGCCAGCAGATCGGGCGTCGCGCGGCTCTCGGCGATCCACGGGCTGAGCCAGCCCTGCGGCGCGGCGCCCTCGGCCTGCGTGATCGCGGCGGTGGCCTCGGCGATCAGCGCGCGCTCGGCCGCCTCGTCCAGCGTGCTCTGCCGTTCGGCATTGGTGCGCCCGTGGCCCGTCACCTCGTCGCCGCGCGCGCGGAATGCGGCCATCAGGTCGGGCGCGTGAGCATAGAGCGCGCTGTTGGCGATCACCGTGGCGGGCAGCGCCAGCCGGTCGAACATCTCCAGCATCCGCCAGGCGCCGACGCGATTGCCGTACTCGCGCCAGGCGTAGTTGAGCACGTCCGGCTGCGGCCCGCCCGGCGCCAGCTCCGCGCCCAGCCCCTCGCCAAACGCGAAGTGCTCCAGGTTCAGACCGAAATACACCGCCAGCCGCGCGCCGCCCGGCCAGTCGAAATCCTGCCGCGCGGTGATCGGGCGATAGGCGAAACGGCCGTGATCGGGCAGCGTCACAGCGACGCCTCGGCGTCGGGCGCGCCAGACAATGGCGCCTCGGCCAAACCCGCGCGCGCCAGCAGGATCTCGGCGCTGTCGTTCCACACCCCGGTCGCCACGATCAGCCCGTCGCGCACGGTGAAGATGTCGATGTAGCGGTTGGTCTGAAACGGCGTGCCGTCCGGCCAGGCGCCATACAGATAGCCGGTGTTATAGACGTGAACATCGCCGCTGTCGGGGTCGAGCGCCGCGTCGGTGCGCAGGAAGCGCTTTTTCACCCACGCATAGCGCTTGGCGTTGAACGCCGTGCAGTCGGCGGGGCCGGAAAACCGCCGCCCGCCGGTGAAGGTGAGCGCGAGGTCGGGGCTGACGAAGGTCGCGGCGCGCACCGGGTCCGGCGCCATCGAGGCCTCCAGATAGGCCTCGACCACCGCGCGCGCGCGGCTCACCGGGTCGGCTTCGGTCATCTCGCTCTCCTTTCGCGTCAGCCGAACGAGCGCCTGCGCCAGCAGGGTCGCGGCGCGCACGCCGTCGATCATGCGCACGCCGGTGCGCGCCGCCAGCCGGTCGGCCAGATCGGCCATGCCCGCGCAGCCCAGCACCACGGCGCCCGCGCCATCCTCATCACGGGCGCGCAGCACTTCGGCGGCGACGGCGGCTTCCGCTGCGGGGTCGCTCTCCAGCGCCAGCACCGGCACGCCCGAGGCGCGCACCCGCGCGCAGCGGCCCAGCAGGCCATAGCGGCGCAGGTTGTCCTCGATCACCGGCACGGATACCGCCAGCGTCGTCACCACCGAGAACCGCGCGCCCAGCATCGCCGCCGCGTGAAACGCCGCCTCGCCGATGCCGATCGCCGGGCGGCCCGTCAGCGCGCGCGCCTCGTCCAGCCCGGTGTCGTCGAAACAGGCGATGATAAAGGCGTCCGCGCCCTCCTCCAGCCCGCGCGCGACCTCGGCCAGCACGCCCGGCACGGCGGCGGCGCCGTCCTCGGGGCCCTGGATCGCGGGCGGGCCGCTCAGCGACGTGCGCGCGACGATCTCCACGCCGGGGCCTGCGGCGGCGCGGGCGGCGGCGGCGATGGTCTCGGTCATCGACGCGGTGCTGTTGGGGTTGATCAGCAGCAGGCGCATCACGCGAGCCCGCTCCCCGCGTCCGAGCCCAGCCGCGCCCGCCTGCGCCGCGCCAGCCAGACGATCCCCAGCAGCCCCAGGATCACCACCATCGAGAACGCCGTGGTCAGCGTGCCCAGCGCATAGAGCACCGGCGTCGTGACGCTGGTGGTCATGCCGAAGATCTCCAGCGGCAGGGTGTTGTAGGAGCCTGCGGTCAGCAGCGTGCGGGCGAATTCGTCGTAGCTGAGCGTGAAGCCGAACAGCGCCACGCCGATCAGCGCGGGCGCGATGATCGGCAGCACCACATGGCGCACCGTCTGCCACGGCGAGGCGCCGAGATCGCGCGCGGCCTCCTCATAGGATTTGTCGAAGCGGTTGAACACCGCGAACATGATCAAGAGGCCGAACGGCAGCGTCCAGGTCAGCTGCGCGCCGAACCCCGATGTCGCCCAGTGCACCGGCCAGTCGAAGATATTGAAGATCAGCCCCACCCCCAGCGAAATCAGGATCGAGGGGATGATCAGGCTGGCGACGATCAGGTAGAACAGCGCGCCCGAGCCGGGAAACCGCTTGCGAAACGCCAGCCCGCCCATCACCGCGACCAGCACGGTCACCACCATCACCATCAGCCCCAGCGCCAGCGAGCGGCGGAACGCGCCCCAGATGTCGCCCACCGCCTGCTGCTGGAACAGGTTGGCGAACCAGTGCGTCGAGACGCCGTTCATCGGGAAGGTCAGCCCGCCCTGCGGCCCCTGAAACGACAGGATCGCGATGGTGATCGTCGGGCCGTAGAGAAACAGCACGAACAGCGCGAAGAACGCGGCCAGCACATAGAAGGATCGCGGGCGCTTCTCCATCTACAGCTCCTTGCGAATATCGACCGCGCGCAGCATCGCCGCGATCATGATCAGCACCGTGACCAGCAGCACCACCGCGCTCGCCGCCGCCGCCGGGTATTGCAGCAGGCCGATCTCGTTGGAGATGACCCGGCCCACCGAGGCCGACTGCCCGCCCGACATGAAGCGCACGGTGATGAAGTCGCCCATCACCAGCGTCACCACGAAGATCGAGCCGATCATGATCCCCGGCTTGGTGAGCGGGATCACCACGTTGGTGAGGATCTGGAAGCCCGTGGCGCCCGCGTCGCGCGCCGCCTCGATCAGCGATTTGTCGATCCGCATCATGGTGTTGAAGATCGGCACCACCATGAACAGCGTGTAGAGGTGCACGAAGGCCAGCACGACGGCGAAGTCGGAGAACAGCAGCCACTCCAGCGGCGCGTCGATCAGCCCCAGATCCATCAGCGCGGTGTTGGCGATGCCGTTGCGGCCGAGGAACGGGATCCACGAGATCATGCGGATGATGTTCGAGGTCCAGAACGGGATGGTGCACAGCAGGAACAGCCCCACCTGCCAGCTGAGGCTGCGCACATGGAACGCCAGGAAATACGCGACCGTGAAGCCGATGCCGAGGCAGAAGGTCCAGGACAGGATCACATAGCTGAAGGTCTTGAGATAGACCGACAGCGTGACCGGCGAGGTCAGCAGGAATTCGTAGTTCTCAAGATTGAAGTCCGGCTCGAAGGAATAGGCGCTGGAGGTCCAGAAGCTGACGACGACGATGGTCAGCACCGGCAGCACCAGAAAGAACGCCAGCACCGCCACCAGCGGCGCGGCGAGCAGCCAGCCGGTGACGGCGGCGGGAAGGCGGGCGATGGCGCCCATGCGTCTCTCCTGTGTCCAAGTCCCCCCTCACCCCGACCCTCTCCCCCCGGCGGGGGGAGAGGGGGCGCGAGAGACGCGCGGCGCCGCCAAACCTGACGCCGCGCGCCGCCTTAGCCGCCAGCGCGCTCCCTCTCCCCCTTGGGGGAGAGGGTCGGGGTGAGGGGGCGCCGCCGCAAAAAACTGCCGCCCGCCGCCCGCGTCCTCCCTCGCCCCCTCGGGGGAGAGGGTCGGGGTGAGGGGGGCGCCGCCCGCAGTCTCTCGCTCCCCTGTGGGGGAACAGACCGGGGCGCACTCCCCAGCCTTACGCCGCGATGAACTCGTTCCACTTGCGAACCATGTACTGGTTCTCGTCCATCACCGCGTTCCAACAGGCGACCTTGCCCATGCGGTCGTAGAACGAGCCGCCGTCGCGCACCGCGCCCGCCTTCTCCATCACCACGCCCTGCGGGTTGACGATGTCGCCCTGCGCGGGCTTGCCCTCGAACCAGTAGCCCCACTCGTCCTCAGACATGAAC
>CAZRFB010000506.1:0-10858 GCA_964599185.1 uncultured Rhodobacterales bacterium
GTCGGCGATCATCGACGCGCGGTTGGGCTGGGACATCACCGACTACGGCCAGGGCGCCTTCGACAGCAAGGGCCTGTTCCTGTTCACGGTGCGCAACGGGCGGCTCGCCGATCTGGAGCGCGGGCGGGGGATGCTCTACGCCGAGAAGATCATGATCTCGCGCCGCGACCAGATCGCGCCGTCGCACCGCCACAACGTCAAGACCGAGGACATCATCAACCGCGGCGGCGCGAAACTCGCCATCGAGCTGTTCATGTCCACGCCAGACGGCGCTCAGGACCGCGAGGCGGAGGTCTGCGTGGTCTGCGACGGAATCGCCCGGCGGATGCCCGCTGGCGCCGTGCTGACGCTTGACCCCGGCGAGAGCGTGACGCTGACGCCGGGCGTGTGGCACGCGTTCTGGGGCGAGGGCGGCGACGTGCTGATCGGCGAGGTGTCGTCGGTCAACGACGATCTGACCGACAACATCTTCGCCGAAAGGATCGGGCGGTTCTCCGACATCGAGGAGGATGTAGCGCCGACGCATCTGCTGGTGTCGGATTACCCGCGGATGCTGGGCTGAGCGGCGGCAAGGCCTCAACGCGGCGCCGTCCAGCCCTCCTCAAGCGCCATGCCGCTCCACGCCCGCACGCGGGCGGGCGCGACCCACCAGCCCGGCTCGGCGGCGCGCAGCCGCTGCGCCATCGCCAGCGCCGCAGCCTGATCGGCGACGATCGCGAAACAGGTGGCGCCGGAGCCGGACATGCGCGCCAGACGGCACTCCGGCGCCCAGCGCAGCGCGCTCAGAACCCGTGAGATCACCGGCGCCAGCGCGCGGGCGGGCGTCTCCAGATCGTTGCGCTGCCGCGCCAGCCACGCCACCAGCGCGCCCAGGTCGGCGAAACGGGCGGGCGGGCGGTCGCCGGGCGGGTTGTCGCGCCGCGTGAGCGCGCCGAACACCGCCGCCGTGGAGACCGCCGCCAGAGGGTTCGCCAGCACCAGCCAGAACGCGGGAAACGGCGGCGCGGGCGTCAGCGCCTCGCCCACGCCCGCCATCATCGCGGGCGCCGAGGACAGGCACACCGGCACATCGGCGCCCAGCGCCAGCGCCAGCGCGCGCAGCCCCGCGTCATCGGGCGCGCGGCCCCACAGCCGCATCAGCAGCCGCAGCGTCGCCGCCGCATCCGCCGAGCCGCCGCCGATGCCGGAGGCCACCGGCAGCCGCTTGTCGAGCCGCAGCGCCACGCCGTCGGCCAAACCCACCGCGGCGCCCAGCGCCTCGGTGGCGCGCAGCACAAGGTTCTCGCCGCCGGCGCCAAGCTGGGCGGCGAACGGGCCCTCAAGGCTGAGCGAGCGGATCGGGCTGCGCTCCGCCGCCAGAAGATCGCCGATGTCGGGAAACACCGCCAGGCTTTCGAGCGTGTGGCGCCCGTCGGGGCGGCGTCCGCGCACATGCAACAAAAGGTTGACCTTGGCGCGCGCCAGTTCGCTCAGGGCGTCGTCGGCGCCGATCAGCGTGACTGGCGTCTCGTCAGGCGGCGTCTCTGACGTCGCGGCGTCGGGCGCGTCAGCCGCCATCGCGGCCCATCGCTTCGTGCGGCGCGGGCGCGGCCGCCGCCTCCTCCTCCAGCACGGCGTCGAGGCCCAGCGCCAGCTTGCGCTTGATGCGCGCCAGATCCTTGGGTTCGGGGTCGAAGGAGCGCGCGCGCTTCCACTGAAACTGCGCCTCCAGCCGCCGCCCGACGCGCCACAGCGCGTCGCCAAGGTGGTCGTTGATCACCGGATCAACCGGGGCCAGCGCGACGGCCTTTTCTAGCCATTCGACCGCCTCGGCGAAATTGCCCAGGCGGTAGTGCACCCAGCCAAGACTGTCGGTGATGTAGCCGTCGTCGGGCCGCATATCGACCGCCGTGCGGATCATCGCCATCGCCTCGTCGAGGTTGCGGCCCATTTCGACCCAGGAATAGCCGAGATAGTTCAGCACCAGCGGCTGATCGGGCGACAGCGTGAGCGCGCGCTTGAAATCCGCCTCCGCAGCGTCCCAGGCGCCCGCGCGCTCATGGGCGACGCCGCGCTGATAGAAAAGCGTCCAGTCGGCGCGGCCTGCGGCCTCGACAATCTCGATCGCGCGCCCGTAAGCCTCGGCGCTTTCGACATAGGCTTCGCGCCGCCGCAGCAGATCGGCGAGCGCGATATGCGCCTCCGCCGCGTGCGTCTCGCGCGCCGTCAGCGCCCGCAGCGCCTCCACCGCCGCATCGCCGCGCTCAAGCTGCTCCAGCGCGGCGGCGCGGCGGATCTGCGCCCGCGTCCATAGCGGATCGTCGCCGGGCACCGCAGCGTAGGCGGCGAGCGCAAGCTCTGGCTGGCCGTCGGCGTCCATCAGCTCGGCGACCAGCAACTGCGCCGCCGTCAGGCTAGGGCGCAGGTGCGTCGCCAGCCGCGCGTGGATCAGCGCCACCCGCCCGCCGGACTCGCCCACCAGGGCCCCCGCCAGGCCGAACAGCGCCTCCGACGCGCCCTCCGCCGCCGACGCGACCAACAGCGGCGCCGCGCCTCCTGCGGCCAGCCGCGCGATGGCGGCCTCCATCGCCGGATCGCCGAAACGGCTGGCGGCCAGCGCCGCCTCATAGACCGCAAGCGCCTCCGGCCCGCGCCCCAGCGCCTCCAGCGCGCCGCCATGCGCCGTCGATAGCCGCGAAGTCGGCGCCGTCACCTCCGCCTGCGCCGCCTCGAACGCCGCCAGCGCGCCCTCGGCGTCGCCGTTCTGCATCAGCATCAGGCCAAGGTGATACTGCCCGAACAGCCGCAGCACCGGGCGGTCGCCCACCGTCTCGAACGCGGCGCGCGCCGCCGCAGCGTCGCCCGCGCCCTGCGCCGCCCAACCCTGCATGAGCTTGAGCATCAGCGGGTGAAAGGCGTCGGGCTGATCCGCCAACAGCGCGCGCGCCGCCGCGAAATCGGCGCGCTTGAACGCCTGCGCGGCACGGATCAGCGCCACGATGCGGTGGCTGGGGTCGAGCGCAGCCAGCCTTTCGGCCGCAGCCTCCGCCTCGTCCACACGCCCCGCCGCGACGAGCGCCGACGCGCCCGCCTCAAGCAGCGCGCGGTCGTCGGGATCGTCCTGCAACGCGCGGGCGAAATAGCGCGCCGACGCCTCCACGTCGCCGCGCTGATCGGCCTGCCGCGCGGCGAGATAGGCCCCTGCGCCGCTGTCGCGCGCGCTGGCCGGGGCGCCCGCCGCGAGAGCGCCCACCAGCGCCATGGCCACGCCGCAAGCCCTGTGTCCCGTCAATCGCATCGCAGGCTCCCTGTTCCGCGCCGCACGGCGCAGGTCGCCACACACGGCGGCGCTCCAACGATGATAGCGCGCGGCGGCGCCCTGTCACAGCCGACGCATCGCAAATAGGGATCACATGTTGGGATAGTTAGGCCCCTCGCCGCCCTGCGGCGTGCGCCACTCGATGTTCTGCGTCGGATCCTTGATGTCGCAGGTCTTGCAGTGAACGCAGTTCTGCGCGTTGATCACGAAGCGCGGGTTGGCGCCGTCGCGGTCGCGCACGACCTCATAGACCCCCGCCGGGCAATAGCGTTGCGCCGGTTCGGCGTATTTCTTCAGGTTCCAGGCGATCGGCGTCTCGGGATCCTTCAGGTGCAGGTGACAGGGCTGATCCTCGGCGTGGTTGGTGAAGCTGAACGCCACGTTGGTCAGCCGGTCAAAGCTCAGCACGCCGTCGGGCTTGGGATAGTCGATGGGGGCGAAGCGGTCGGCGCGGCCAGTCGCCTCGGCGTCGGTCTTGCCGTGCTTCATGGCGCCGAACAGGTTGAACCCCAGCAGGCTCGCCGTCCACATGTCCAGCCCGCCCAGCGCGAGCCCGCCCCAGAGGCCGGTTTTCGACCACAGCGGCTTGACGTTGCGCACCGGACGCAAGTCTCGCCCCACCGGGCCATTGCGGATCGCGCCCTCATAGTCGGTCAGCGCGTCGCCGCCGCGCCCCTCGGCCAGCGCCTTCGCCGCCGCCTCCGCCGCCGCGATCCCGCTGAGCATCGCGTTGTGGTTGCCCTTGATGCGCGGCAGGTTCACAAAGCCCGCCGAACAGCCGATCAGCGCGCCGCCGGGGAAGGCGAGCTTGGGGATCGACTGCCAGCCGCCCTCGGCGATGGCCCGCGCGCCATAGGCGACGCGCTTGCCGCCCTTCAGCATCGCCGCGATCATCGGATGGTGCTTGAAGCGCTGGAACTCCATGTAGGGGAAAAGATGCGGGTTCTCGTAGTTCAGGTGCACCACGAACCCGACATAGACCTGATTGTTCTCAAGGTGATAGACAAAGCCGCCGCCGCCCGCGTTCCCGCCCAGCGGCCAGCCCATGGTGTGCAGCACCCGTCCGGGATGGTGCAGCGCGGGATCGACCTCCCACAACTCCTTCATCCCCAGGCCGTATTTCTGCGGCTCGGCGTCGCGATCCAGCTTGAAATGCGCGATGAGCTGCTTGGCGAGGCTGCCGCGCACGCCTTCGCCGATCAGCACATAGCGCCCGCGCAACTCCATGCCCGGTTCGTACGAGGGGCCGGGCGTTCCGTCGGGCTTCAGCCCGAACTCGCCCGCAACGACGCCTGCGACCGACCCATTCTCACCCCAAACGATCTGGGACGCCGCGAAGCCGGGGAAGATCTCGACGCCAAGCGCCTCGGCCTGGGTCGCGAGCCAGCGGCAGACATTGCCCATCGACACGACATAGGCGCCGTCGTTGCTGAACAGCCCCGGCAGCAGCGCATGGGGGATGCGGATGCTCCCGGCGGGCCCAAGCAAGTGAAAGGCGTCCTCGGAGACCTCGGTGACGACCGGCGCGCCCATGGTCCGCCAGTCGGGCAGCAGCCGGTCGAGGCCGCTTACGTCGAGCACGGCGCCGGAAAGGATATGGGCGCCGACTTCGGAGCCTTTCTCCAGCACGACCACGCTGAGATCGGGGTTGATCTGCTTGAGGCGGATCGCGGCGGAAAGGCCCGATGGGCCGGCCCCGACGATCACGACATCATACTCCATCGCCTCGCGCGCAATCACGGTCATCTGTCGCTCCCTCGCCCTTAAAGCGGCCCTGTCGCTGTTGCTGCGATGCACCTAGCCCCGCGAGTGCGCCGATTCAATCGCCACGATGGCGCAGGCGCGGCGCGCAGCGTTGGCGCACAGGCGGCTGTGGACAACAGCTGCGGCGGCTGTGCATGGCGGCGCGGAAAACGCAACGCCCCGGCCTCCCGGACATTCGGCGCACGTCATGCCCAGGCCGTCAACAGGCGCGCGGCCTGTGCGAGGCGTTCAGGCGCCGGTGTGGACGAACGTTGCGCCAGGATGGCGATGGGCGCTTTTTGCAAGGGAGATCATGCGCGAGTCACGTCGGTAACTGATGCTAACAAACTATTAACGCTTGGATTTATCACTGGGCGATGCGCAGGCGCGGCGCGTGGCGCGCCACCGGGCGGCATTTTCGCGCAGTGGATAACTCTGTGCATGATCTGGACGCCGTGATAATCCCCGTTATCAACAGCCTAAGAACTACATCATCCTATATCTCCCTTATAACAGGTTAAGATCCGATGTCCGAGGGCAAGCCCCTTCTCCAGGCGTTGAACGGCGCAACCCTCGCAACACCGCCGGTATGGCTGATGCGTCAGGCGGGGCGGTATCTGCCCGAGTATCGAAAGACCCGCGAACAGGCAGGGTCGTTCCTCGATCTTTGCTACAATCCCGAGCTTGCGACGGAAGTGACGCTTCAACCGATCCGGCGGTTCGGCTTCGACGCGGCGATCGTGTTCGCCGATATCCTGCTGTTGCCGCAGGCGCTGGGGCGCAAGCTGTGGTTTGAAACCGGCGAGGGGCCGCGTCTCGAACCGCTGACGACGATGGACGCGGTTGAACGGCTGGCGTCGGATGAAGTCATGCACCAGCATCTGGCGCCAGTTTATGAGACCGTGCGGCGGCTGAGCGCAGCGCTGCCCCGGCAGACCGCGCTGATCGGTTTCGCTGGCGCGCCGTGGACTGTGGCGACCTACATGATCGCCGGGCGCGGCAAGGACCAGCAGGCCGGCGCGCTGTCACTGATGCGCTCTGCGCCCGACGTCTTTGCGGCGCTGATGAAACGGCTAGAGGACGCCACCGCCGAATACCTGATCGCGCAGCTTGACGCTGGCGCGGAGGTGCTGAAGCTTTTCGACAGCTGGGCGGGCGCGCTGGCGAACGATCCTGTCGCGTTCGAGACATGGTGCATCAAGCCGACGCAGGCGATCATGCGCATCATCCGTGAAAAGCGTGGCGATGCGCCGATGATCGGGTTTCCGCGCGAGGCCGGATCGCTCTATCTCCCTTATGCGCAGGCCACCGGTGTCGCCGCCGTCGCCATCGACACGGCTGTTGATCCGGTCTGGGCGCGCGATACGCTTCAGCCGTTTGTCACCGTGCAAGGCAATCTGGACCCCGCGCTTGTGGTGCAGGGCGGCGACGCGATGGATCGCGAGACGCGAAAACTGCTGGAGACGTTGGGCGCCGGGCCGTATATTTTCAATCTCGGTCACGGTATCACGCCGGATGCGGACCCGAGAAACGTTGAGCGTCTGCTGAAAGTCATTCGCGGATAAGTATCATGTATGAGGTTGTGAAAGTAATCCATATTCTTGCTTGGACAAGCTGGATGGCAGGTTTGTTTTACTTACCGAGAATATTTGTTTATCATGCTGAAAAAGGCACCTCAGAACGCCATACTTCAGAAACATTCAAGATAATGGAGCGAAAATTATTCAGATACATCATGAAGCCGTCGATGATCGCCACCTGGATCACTGGGTTTTGGCTGGCGTTCGTGATTGATGTTGTCGATTGGCGCAATGATGTCTGGTTCTGGCTCAAGGTCGCGCTGGTCGTGGCGTTGACAATACAGCACCAATTCCTTGGCCGGTGGATGGAAAGCTTCGCAAGGGATGAAAACCGGCATTCGGGAAAGTTTTACCGGGTTGCAAATGAAGTCCCGACGCTTCTTTTCATCGGCATCGTCACCTTGATCATCTTGCGACCATTTTGAGGTTTGACAAACCGGATTGCGTGTCCGTATAGGGTTACGACAGCGTCGCGGCCCGCCCGTTCCCGCCTTCCCTCCGCCGCACGCGCCACGCCTCAACCCCGCCTAGGCAGCTCCCAAGAGCATTGCGACGGAATTCCCATGGATACGCACCACTTGAAGCTTTCTGAGCTTAAGGCGAAATCGCCTACCGAGCTTTTGAACTTCGCTGAAGAGCTTGAGATTGAGAACGCAAGCTCGATGCGCAAGCAGGACATGATGTTTGCGATCCTCAAGGAACTTGCCGAGCGTAACCTTGAGATCGAAGGTGGCGGCGTTCTGGAGGTTTTGCAGGACGGATTTGGATTTTTACGGTCTCCTGAAGTCAACTATTTGCCAGGCCCTGACGATATTTATGTTTCTCCATCGCAAATTCGGCGTTTTTCACTGCGAACGGGCGATACGGTCAACGGTTTGATTCGCGCGCCGAAGGATGGTGAGCGCTACTTTGCGCTGTTGAAGGTCAGCGACATCAATTTCGAGGAGCCTGAGGCCGCCCGCCACAAGGTCCACTTCGACAACCTGACGCCGCTGTATCCTGACGAGCGGTTCCACATGGAAATTGACGATCCGACCTACAAGGACCGTTCGGCTCGGATCATCGATCTCGTGGCGCCGCTTGGAAAAGGCCAGCGCGCGCTGATCGTCGCGCCGCCGAGGACGGGCAAAACGGTTCTGCTGCAAAACATCGCCCACTCGATCGCGCAAAACCACCCGGAATGCTATCTGATCGTGCTGCTGATCGACGAGCGGCCGGAGGAAGTGACCGACATGCAGCGCTCGGTAAAGGGCGAAGTCGTGTCCTCGACCTTCGACGAACCGGCGACGCGGCATGTGGCGGTGAGCGAGATGGTCATCGAGAAGGCCAAGCGCCTCACCGAACATGGGCGCGACGTGGTGATCTTGCTCGATTCGATCACCCGACTTGGCCGCGCTTACAACACGGTTGTGCCGAGTTCGGGCAAGGTGCTGACCGGTGGCGTCGATGCTAACGCGCTGCAGCGGCCAAAGCGGTTTTTCGGCGCGGCGCGCAACATCGAGGAAGGCGGTTCGCTGACGATCATCGCGACGGCGCTGATCGACACCGGCAGCCGGATGGACGAGGTGATTTTCGAGGAATTCAAGGGAACAGGAAACTCCGAGATCGTGCTCGACCGCAAGGTTGCGGACAAGCGGGTTTTTCCGGCGATCGACGTTCTCAAGTCCGGCACCCGCAAGGAGGAACTCCTTGTGTCGAAGGGCGACCTCACCAAGATGTATGTGTTGCGGCGCATCCTGAACCCGATGGGCGTTACGGATTCAATTGAATTCCTGCTTGGAAAATTGAAACATACCAAGAGCAACAAGGAATTCTTCGACTCCATGAACACATAAAGATTGTATAAGTCCGAGACCATATTTGCACTCGGCACGGCGCCGGGTCTCGCCGCCATCGCCATCGTGCGGATCTCTGGCCCCGACGCACACTCCGCGCTCGATACATTGGCGCACGCGCCTGTCCCGGCGGATCGGACGATGCGGCTGCGGTCGTTGTGCGACCCATCCACCAGCGAAATCATTGATCAGGCGCTGGTGGTGGCGTTCCCCAGGGAGAACAGCCCCACTGGGGAACCTTATGCCGAAGTGCATAGTCACGGCGGGGTCGCCGTTCCGGCGGCAGTCCTGCGCGTTCTAGGTTCCATGTCCGGGTTGCGCCTTGCGGAGCCGGGGGAATTCGCCCGCCGCGCGCTGGTGAACGACAGGCTCGATCTGACGCAGGTCGAGGGCATCGCCGACTTGATAGCGGCTGAGACCGAGGCGCAGCGTCGTCAGGCGGTCAAGCTGGTGCAAGGTGAGTTGTCGGCGCAGGTTGCGGCGTGGCGGCAGATTCTGACCGAAGCGCAGGCGATGCTTGAAGCGAGCATAGATTTTTCCGACGAGGACATCCCTGACGCCCTGGTGGCCGACGCGGTGGTGGCGATCGGCGCTCTGGCGGAGGACATCAGGAGCAGGCTGCATGGCGCCAAGGCTGGCGGCCTGGTGCGCGACGGTCTTGAGGTCGCCATCATCGGTCCGCCGAATGTCGGCAAATCCAGTCTGATAAACAGGCTGGCGAAGCGAGAAGTGGCGCTGACGTCGCCGAGTCCCGGAACCACGCGGGACGTCATTGAGCTGCGTTGTGTGGTGAATGGCCATCTGGTGCTTTTTCTTGATACAGCGGGGCTGCGGGAGGCGACTGATCCGGTCGAACAAGCAGGCGTTGCGCTCGCCCGGCGTCGGGCGTCTGAGGCGGATCTCAGGATCATCGTCTGGGCGCCGGTGTGCGATCAGGATCCTCAACCTGGCGATGATGATATTCTTGTGTGGAACAAATCGGATATCGCGCCGGGACCGGGCATCAACGTCTCGGCAAAGTCTGGTTCGGGCCTTGAGGATTTGCTCGACGTGGTCGCGGCGCGTCTATCTTCAATGGTTGCCGGGGCTGATGTGGTGGTTCGGGAACGTCATCGCGTGATGCTTGAGGAGGCGCTTGCGCATCTGGATCGCGCGACGCGGTCGGCGGAGGATGTGGAACTTTGCGCGGAGGAAGTGCGTCTCGGCGCCATGGCGCTGGACAGAATGATTGGGCGGATTGATTGCGAGGAAGTGTTGGGCCGTATATTCTCGCAGCTCTGCATCGGAAAGTGACGCCACATAACAGGGTAGTGTTTCACGTGAAACAGGACAGTGAGACGGACGTCATTGTGGTCGGAGGCGGTCACGCCGGTGTCGAGGCTGCCCATGCGGCGGCAAGGATGGGCGCTCGCGTCACGCTTGTCACCCACGACCTGGGCCGGATCGGCGAGATGTCCTGCAATCCCGCCATTGGCGGCATTGGGAAAGGCCATCTTGTTCGCGAAATTGATGCGCTCGATGGCGTAATGGGCATCGCCGCCGATGCTGCGGGCATCCAGTTTCGGCTGCTGAACCGATCTCGCGGCGCCGCTGTGCATGGACCGAGGGCTCAATGCGACCGGGCGCTCTACCGCTCCGCCGTGCAGTCGGCGGTATCCAGCGCGGCTAATCTGGAGTGCATCGAGTCCGCCGTGGATGACTTGCTGGTCCAGAACGGTTTTGTGAGAGGGGTGGTGCTCGCAGGCGGCGCAGAATGCCGGGCGAAAGCGGTCGTGCTGACGTCTGGCACTTTTCTGAATGGCGTCATGCACGCCGGTCTCAGTCAGATGTCGGGCGGTCGGTTTGGCGACCCAGCGGATAATAATTTGTCACTGTGTCTGCGCGCCCTGAACCTGCCAATGGCGCGGTTAAAGACGGGAACGCCGCCAAGGCTTGACGGTCGCACCATTGATTGGTCGCGGGTAAAGCTTCAGGCCGGCGATGAGCAAGCGGTGATGTTGTCTTTCCTGAACGCCGCACCAAAGGTTCGGCAAATTTCATGCGGGGTCACCTTCACCAGTGCTGACACCCACGCCATTATCCGCGCCAATCTCGACCAGTCTCCACTGTTTACGGGCGCGATATCTGGCGCCTCGCCGCGCTATTGCCCGTCGATTGAGGACAAGGTTACGCGCTTTGCCGACAAGGAGCGGCACCAGGTATTCCTTGAGCCCGAGGGTCTGGACGATGTCAGCGTCTATCCCAACGGGATATCGACGTCGCTCCCCAAAGACGTGCAAGAGGCGTTTGTCCGGACGCTTCCGGGGCTCGAACAGGTTTCTATTTTGCGCAATGGTTACGCGATCGAATATGACTTTATCGATCCGCGTTCCTTGACCGCTGCCCTTGAAGTGAAATTGGTC
>CAZRFB010000507.1:0-3288 GCA_964599185.1 uncultured Rhodobacterales bacterium
CCCCCTCAGAACGCCCAGACGCGGGCGTCGTCGTCCAGCATCGCGCCCGCCATTTCCGGCGGCTGGGCGACGCCGACGCCCTCCAGCAGCACTTCCGGGCCTGCGCCCTTGCCGGGCAGGTAGATCGCGCAGACCTCGACCGTGGCGCCTGCCTTCATGATCGCCTGCATCAGGCCCTGCGGGCTCATGCCGCGCGGCGGCTGCGGGGCGGTGGCGGCGGCGGGCGCGTCTGCGAGGCCCAGATCGCCGGCGGGGCCGCACAGCAGGATGCGTGTCGCCGCGCCCTTCTGCACCGCCTGCATGGTCAGCACCATCGCCATCAGCTGCGTCTGCGGCTCGGGGCTGGTGAGCACGGTCACCAGCTTGTCCTCGCTGGCCTGCGCGGCCCCGGCGAGGGCCAGCGCGGCGGCGATGATCGCGGTCTTGAGGGTGGCGTTCATGGAAGAAGTCCTCCGTTTGGCGGGTGCTCAGAACAGGACGGCCCGAATGGCCAGCCCGACGACGGCGAGGGTTCCGACGCCCAGCAGCCACAGGGCGACGAACCACAGCGCGCGGGAGAGGGCGGGGCGCATCATGCGTGATAGCCCTCGCCCGCCTTCACCTTGCCGCGAAAAACCCAATAGGCGTAGCCGGTGTAGGCGAGGATCAGCGGGATCAGCACCAGCGCGCCGACCAGCAGGAACCACAGGCTCTCGTCGGGCGCCGCCGCGTCGGCGATGCTGACCGAGGGCGGGATCATGTTGGGATAGAAGCTGATCCCGATGCCGATGAAGCACAGCGCGAAAATCCCCAGCGACGCCAGGAACGGCCGCGTGTCATGCCCCGAGACCAGCCCGGTGTAGAGCGCCCACGCGCAGGCGGCCACCAGCAGCGGCACCACCGCGCTGAACAGGATCGTCGGCCATCCCAGCCACCGTTCGGCATAGACCGGGTCGAGGAACGGCGTGATCACGCTGACCACCGCGATCAGCGCCAGCGTGGCGGCGGCGGCGATCCAGGCGTAGTCGCGCGCGGTGCGTTGCAGATCGCCCTCGCATTTCATGATCAGCCATGTGGCGCCGAGCAGCGCATAGCCCGCTGCGACCGCCACGCCGGTCAGCACCGAGAACGGCGTCAGCCAGTCCCACCAGCCGCCCGCATAGGCGCGGCCCTCGACCGCGATCCCCTGCACCAGCGCGCCCAGCGCGACGCCCTGCGCCAGCGCCGCCACCAGCGAGCCGCCCGCAAAGCCCCATTCCCACAGGAACCGCCCGCGACGGGTGCGGTGGATGAACTCGAACGACACGCCGCGAAAGATCAGCCCCAGCAGCATCGCGATGATCGGCGCATAGAGCGCGGGCATCACGATCGAGTAGGCGAGCGGAAACACCGCGAACAGGCCGCCGCCGCCCAGCACCAGCCAGGTCTCGTTGCCGTCCCAGACCGGGGCGACCGAGTTCATCATCGTTTCGCGCCGCTCGCGGCCGCGCACCAGCGCGGTCAGCATCCCCACGCCGAGGTCGAAGCCGTCGAGGATCACATAGGCCAGCACCGCGAAGGCGATGAGACCGGCCCAGATGAAGGCGAGATCGGTTTCCATGACGGTCACTCCGCAGGGGTTGCGCGGGGGCGGCGCTTCAGCGCGGGCCAGGGCGTGATCCCGGCGCTCCGGGTCGGGCCGAGATCGTCGATGTCGGGGCCGCTCTCGGGCCGCTTGCCCATCAGCCGCAGCACATAGAACGTGCCGGCGCCGAACACCGCGAAATAGACCACGATGAAGGCCAGCAGCGAAGCGCCCACGGCGGGCGCGTCCAGCGGCGAGGCGCTGTCGGCGGTGCGCAGCAGGCCGTGCACGGTCCAGGGCTGGCGCCCGGCCTCGGTGGTGATCCAGCCGCAGAGCACCGCCAGAAACCCGCTCGGCCCCATGATCACCGCCGCGCGGTGCAGCCAGGGCGCGCTGTAGAGCGACCCGCGCCAGCGCGCGACAGCCGCCCAGACCCCGACCGCCATCATCGCGACGCCGGTGGCGACCATGATGCGGAACGTCCAGAAGATCAGCGCCGATTTCGGCCTGTCCTCCTTGGGGAACGCCTTCAGCCCCTTCACTTCGCCGTCGAGCGAATGCGTGAGGATCAGCGAGCCGAGCCAGGGGATCTCCACCGCGTAGCGCGTGACCTCAGCCTCGTCGTCGGGCAGGCCGAACAGGATCAGCGGCGCCGGGGCGTGGGTCTCGAAATGCCCCTCCATCGCCGCGACCTTGGCGGGCTGATGCTCCAGCGTGTTGATGCCGTGCAGGTCGCCCGCCACGATCTGGATCGGCGCCACGATCAGCGCCATCCACATCGCCATCGAGAACATGGTGCGCGCGCCGCGATTGGCGGGCTCCTTCAGCAGCCGCCAGGCGCCGACCGCGCCGACCACGAAGGCGGTGGTGAGGTAGGCGGCCAGCACCATGTGGACGAGGCGGTAGGGAAAGGAGGGATTGAAGATGATCGCCCACCAGTCCTCGGGCACGAACTGCCCGACGGCGTTGACGCCATAGCCCGCGGGCGTCTGCATCCAGCTGTTCACGCTGAGAATCCAGAACGCCGAGAACAGCGTGCCCGCCGCGACCACCAGCGTCGCGACAAAGTGCAGCCTGTGGCCCACCCGCTCCCGCCCGAACAGCATGATCCCGAGAAAGCCGGCCTCGAGGAAGAACGCCGACAGCACCTCATAGCCCATCAGCGGCCCGATCACCGGCCCGGTCTTGTCGGAGAACACCGACCAGTTCGTGCCGAACTGGTAGGACATCACGATGCCCGAGACGACGCCCATGCCGAACACCACCGCGAAGATGGTCTTCCACTGGTCGAACAGACGGATATAGCCGTCGTCCCGCGTGGTCAGCCAAAGGCCGTTCAGCACCGCCAGCCAACTCGCCAGCCCGATGGTGAAGGCCGGGAAAATGATGTGCGCGGAGATCGTGAAGGCGAACTGGAACCGCGCAAGGTCCAGCGCCGCATAGCCGAAGGTCATGGCCGACTCCAAACATATATTTCGTATATGTGTTTAGCGCCGTCCTTGCGAAAAGCAATACGCGGGATATACGTTTGATCGGACAGGGAGCCTCGCGCCATGCGGTTGACGGCATATTCGAACTTTGCGCTGCGCACGCTGCAACTGGCCGCGCTGCGGGCGCCGGCGCTTGCGCGCATCGACGACGTGGCGCAGGTCCATGGCCTCAGCCGCGCCCACATCACCAAGATCGTGCACGAACTGGGGCGCGCGGGGTATCTGGAGACCCAGCGCGGGCGCGGCGGCGGGTTT
>CAZRFB010000508.1:0-3952 GCA_964599185.1 uncultured Rhodobacterales bacterium
GGCGCGGCTGCGGGCGCGGCAAGCGCGTCGGCGGGCTCGCCCGGCTCCAGCAGCGTCGCGATCGGCGCGTTGACCTTGACGCCCTGCGCGCCCTCCGCCACCAGCAGCGCGCCGATCACGCCGTCATCGACCGCCTCGACCTCCATCGTCGCCTTGTCGGTCTCGATCTCGGCGATCACGTCGCCGGAGGTCACCGCGTCGCCGGGCTTGACCAGCCATTTCGTCAGCGCGCCCTCCTCCATGGTGGGTGAGAGCGCGGGCATCAGGATGGTGATCGGCATCGCGCGCTCCCTCTAGCGGTAGCAGACGGATTTCACGGCGGCGACGACCTCGGCGGTGGTGATCAGCGCCAGTTTTTCGAGGTTGGCGGCGTAGGGCATCGGCACGTCCTTGCCGGTCAGCGTCAGAACCGGCGCGTCCAGCCAGTCGAACGCCTCGCGCATCAGCACGGCGCAGAGGTGGTCGCCGATGGCGCCGACGGGCCAGCCCTCCTCGACCGTCACGCAGCGGTTGGTCTTTTTCACCGAGCGCACCACGGCGTCGGTGTCCATCGGCCTCAGCGAGCGCAGGTCGATAACCTCGGCCTCGATCCCCTCGGTCGCCAGCGCCGCCGCCGCCTCCAGCGCATAGGTCATGCCGATCCCGAAACTCACGATGGTCGCGTCGCGCCCGGCGCGCGCCACGCGGGCCTTGCCGATCGGCACGATCCAGTCGTCGATCTCGGGCACCTGGAACGACTTGCCGTAGAGAATTTCGTTCTCCAGAAACACCACCGGGTTGGGGTCGCGGATCGCGGCCTTGAGCAGGCCCTTCGCGTCGGCGGCGCTGTGGGGCATGCACACCTTCAGCCCCGGTATGTGCGCATACCACGCCGCAAAGTCCTGGCTGTGCTGGGCGCCGACGCGCGCCGCCGCGCCGTTCGGGCCGCGAAACACGACGGGACAGCCCATCTGCCCGCCCGACATATACAGCGTCTTTGCGGCGGAATTGATAATCTGGTCAATGGCCTGCATCGCGAAGTTGAAGGTCATGAACTCCACGACGGGCCGCAGGCCGCCAAACGCCGCGCCCACCGCCAGCCCGGCGAAGCCGTGTTCGGTGATCGGCGTATCGACCACGCGGCGCGAGCCGAACTCGTCGAGCATGCCTTGGGTGATCTTGTAGGCGCCCTGATACTGCGCGACCTCCTCGCCGATGATGAACACGCGCTCGTCGGCGCGCATCTCCTCGGTCATCGCGTCGCGCAGCGCCTCGCGCACGGTCTGGGTGCGGAAGGTCGTCCCCGCCGGGAAATCGTCTGTTTCCTGCGCCGCGAGGGGTTCGGCGGCGGCCTTTGGCGCGGCGGGCGTTCGCGCCGCCGCGGGCGCAGGCGATGGGGAAGGCGCAGGCGATGGGGCGAGCGATGGGGAGGCCGCCGCAGCGGCGCTTTCGCCGTCCTCCAGCAGCGTCGCGATCGGCGTGTTGACCTTCACGCCCTGCGCGCCCGTCGCCACCAGCAAGGCGCCGATCACGCCGTCATCGACCGCCTCGACCTCCATGGTCGCCTTGTCGGTCTCGATCTCGGCGATCACGTCGCCGGAGGACACGCGGTCACCCGGCTTCACGCACCATTTCGCCAGCGTCCCCTCCTCCATGGTGGGCGACAGCGCGGGCATCAGGATCTGGATGGTCATGGCGTCGCCCTCACGCGCTGGCGTAGATGTCGGTCCAGAGCGCGGCGGCGTCCGGTTCGGGGCTGTCCTGCGCGAATTGCGCCGCTTCGTTGACCTGCGCCTTCACCGCCTTGTCCACCTCCTTCAGCGCCTCGTCGGCGACGCCCAGCGCGATCAGCTGTTTGCGCACATGCTCGATGGGGTCTTTCTCGTCGCGCATCTTGGTGACTTCCTCGCGCGTGCGGTATTTCGCCGGGTCCGACATCGAGTGGCCGCGATAGCGGTAGGTGTTCATCTCAAGGATATACGGGCCGTCGCCGCCCCGGCAGTGCGCCAGCGCCTTCAGCCCCGCCTGCTTCACCGCGTCGAAGTCCATGCCGTCCACCGCCTCGCCGGGAATGCCGAACGCGGCGCCGCGCGTGTAAAGCGCAGGCGTGGAAGATCCCCGCGCCATCGACGTGCCCATGGCGTATTGGTTGTTCTCGATCACGAACACCACCGGCAGCTTCCACAGGCTCGCCATGTTGAAGGTTTCATAGACCTGGCCCTGGTTGGCGGCGCCGTCGCCGAAATACACCAGCGACACCTTGCCATTCTCCAGATACTTGTTGGCGAAGCCCAAGCCCGCGCCGATCGGCACCTGTCCGCCGACGATGCCGTGGCCGCCGAAGAACGCCTTATCGCGCGAGAACATGTGCATCGAGCCGCCCTTGCCGCCCGAATAGCCGTCGGAGCGCCCGGTCAGCTCCGCCATCACGCCCCTGGGGTCCATGCCGCAGGCCAGCATGTGGCCGTGGTCGCGGTAGGAGGTGGTGGTCTGGTCGCCGTCCTCGGCCGCCGCCGTCAGGCCGACCACCACCGCCTCCTGTCCGATGTAGAGGTGGCAGAAGCCGCCGATCAGCCCCATCCCGTAAAGCTGCCCCGCGCGCTCCTCGAAGCGGCGGATCAGCAGCATGTCGCGGTAGGCGCGCATCAGTTCTTCCTGACGCGCGGCGGCGTCGGGGGCGTCTGCGCTCGCGTCTGCGCTGGCGCCTGCGTCGGCTTTTGCGGGGGTGGGTTTGCGGGCGGCCATGCTCGGGGTTCCTTCTCGTTCTTGCGCGCAAGCGGGCGGGGCGCGCGGTCAGCGCAGCGCCACCTCGTCGGCGCCGATCAGCCCCAGCGTGTCGCGGGCGGTCTCGTCGAGGATGTCGAGGTCCAGAAATCCGGCGTTCAGCCGGGCGACGCGGTTTTCAAGCGTCGCGCGCTCGGCCCTGACGGCGGCGAGGTCCGCCGTCAGCGTCCGCTCCTCCGCCTCGCTGGCGATGATTGCGAACAGACCGAAATCGCCCTGCACGGCGTGGTAGGCGAAGTTCGCCACGCCCGCCAGAATCGCGAAGGCGAACACCGCGTCGAACGCCCGCAGACGCTGTCCCTCACCCATCAAGCTCCCCGTAAGCCCCCTGTCACCCCTGCGCCATGGCGCCCGTCGCCCAGACTATGCGCCATGGCGGGTTAAGGATAAAGCCCAGCTTGGCGATCAGCCGCGCAGGATGGCGCGCCCGGCGAAAACGGCGGCGTCGCCCAGCTCCTCCTCGATGCGGATCAGCTGGTTGTATTTCGCCAGCCGGTCGGAGCGGGCCAGCGAGCCAGTCTTGATCTGGCCGCAGTTGGTGGCGACCGCGAGATCGGCGATGGTGGCGTCTTCGGTCTCGCCGGAGCGGTGCGACATGACGGCGGTGAAGCCCGCGCGATGCGCGGTCTCGACGGCGTCGAGCGTTTCCGACAGCGTGCCGATCTGATTGACCTTGACCAGGATCGAGTTCGCCGCGCCCTCCTCGATGCCGCGCACCAGCCGTTCGGTGTTGGTCACGAACAGGTCGTCGCCGACAAGCTGGCAGCGCTCGCCCAGAAGGTCGGTCAGCGCGCGCCAGCCCTCCCAGTCGTCTTCGGCCATGCCATCCTCGACCGACAGGATCGGGTAGGCGCCGACCAGATCGGCCAGATACTGCGCCATCTCGCCCGAGCCGAGCTTCTTGCCCTCACCCTTCAGATCATAGACGCCGCCCGCGTAGAATTCGGTCGCCGCCGCGTCCAGCGCCAGGAACACGTCGTCGCCGGGGCGATAGCCGGCCTTCTCGATCGCCTTCATGATGAAATCCAGCGCGTCGCGGGTCGAGCCGAGGTTGGGCGCAAAGCCGCCTTCGTCGCCGACGTTGGTGTTGTGGCCCGCCGCCGAAAGCTCTTTCTTCAGCGTGTGAAACACCTCCGAGCCGATCCGCACCGCGTCGGCCAGCGTGTCGGCGCCGACCGGCATCACCATG
>CAZRFB010000509.1:0-2054 GCA_964599185.1 uncultured Rhodobacterales bacterium
CCAGCGACTCCGTCTCCTTGGCCAGCACCGCCTCGAAGGCCGCGCGCTCGCCCGCGTCGATCTCGGGGTCGGCGAGCATCTCCACCGCCGCGCGCAGGTTGGCGACCGGCTGGCGCAGCCCCTGCGTCGCGTCGCGCAGCAGCCGGTCGCGGCGCACCTGGATCGCCAGCGTCGCGGTCACGTCGTCGAAGGCGACCACATAGCCCGCCGGCGCGGCCTCCGCCTCGTCGAGCATCAGCGTCACGCGGCCCTGCAGGGTGCGCCCGCCGTCCGCCGTGGCGCAGACCACCAGCGCGCTCAGGCCGTCGCGGTGGGTTGTGTGCCGCCCGTCGGCGAAGCGGCCCTGTAGCCGCTCCAGCGCGTGGCGGAACGGCTGGGCGGTGACGAGGGTGAACAGCGGGCGGCCCAGCCCGATCTCGCCGGAGACGCGCAATATCTTGAGCGCGCGCGGGTTGTAGAGCGTGATCTTGTGGTCGAGCGTGCAGATCAGCACGCCCTGGTCAATATCGCGCAGCACCGTCTCAAGCTGGCGGCGCCGCCGCGCGGCCTCGGCGGTGGCGCGGCCCACGGCGGCGCGCGTGCTGGCCCGCGCCTCGGCCAGCGCGGCCACGATGTCGCGCGCTGCGGGCGCCAGCGGCCCCAGATACTGCGCCGCCGCGTCGTCCAGCGTCTCGGCGCCCGCATGGGCGGCGGCGCGGGCGTCGCGCGCGATGCGCTCGACCGGGCGCACCAGATTCTCGTCGAACTTCAGCCAGACCCAGACCACCACGCCCACCATCGCGAACCCCGCAGCCCCGCCAAACAGCACAAGGTCGCGCACGGCGGCGCCGCGCTGGCCCAGCATCACCATGACGCCGGTCATCGCCGCGGCGACCGCGACCGCGATCAGCGCGAAGAACAGGAACACCCGAAGCCGCAGGCTCAGCCGCGCCGCAACCCCGCGGGGCTTCGGCGCGGCTTCGGCGCGCCTGGCTGCGGCGGCCTCAGGCATCCGGCGCGCCGATCAGGTCGCGCACCATTTGCGCCAGTTCGCGGGTCGAGAACGGTTTCGTCACATAGGCGTCGGCGCCCAGCGCCAGCCCCTTCTCCACCTCGATGTCGCGGCCGCGCGCGCTGACCATCACGATCTTGACGTCCGCCCAGGCCGGGTTGGCGCGGATGGTCTGGCATACGTCATAGCCGTCGCGGCGCGGAATCATCACGTCGAGCAGCATCAGATCGGGCGGATCGGCGGCGACGGCGGCCAGCGCCTCCTCCCCGTCGCGCGCGACGCTCACCTGATAGCCCTCGCGCTTCATCAGGTGGCGCAGCGACAGCGTGATGCTGTCCTCGTCGTCCACGACCAGCACATGCCGCGTCATCGGGCCGCTCCCTTTCGCGCATCTCCCCCGTCGATCCCCCGGTTGTTCCGGGGTGATCGTTGCACGACAGGCTACAACGGCGCGGCGGGCTTGTCTGCGGTCTCAGCCGCGACATGCTGCGCCACGGCGGCAAGGCGGCGTCAGTCGATCTCGCCCACAAGTATCTCGCGCTTGCCGACATGGTTGGCCGGGGTGACGACGCCCTGCGCCTCCATCTCCTCCACCAGCCGCGCGGCGCGGTTATAGCCGATCTGGAGCTTGCGCTGGATGTAGCTGGTGGAACACTTCCGATCGCGCGCCACGATCGCCACCGCGCGGTCGTAGAGCTGCTCCTCGGTCATGTCGCCGCCAAGGCCCAGCAGTTCGTCCACCGTGGTCGGCCCGTCCTCGTCGCCGCCCTCGGTGACAGCCGCGATGTATTCCGGCGCGCCCAGCGTCTTGAGGTGGCGCACCACCTCCTCGACTTCCTCATCCGACACGAACGGCCCGTGGACGCGGGTGATGCGCCCGCCGCCGGCCATGTAGAGCATGTCGCCCTGCCCCAGAAGCTGTTCGGCGCCCTGTTCGCCCAGAATCGTGCGGCTGTCGATCTTGGAGGTGACCTGAAAGCTGATGCGGGTGGGGAAGTTCGCCTTGATCGTGCCGGTGATCACGTCCACCGACGGGCGCTGCGTCGCCATGATGATGTGGATG
>CAZRFB010000510.1:0-4018 GCA_964599185.1 uncultured Rhodobacterales bacterium
GGCGTTCCTCGTGGTCTATCTGGTGATCTTCATCCGCGAGCAGACGCTGGCGATCCTTGCGCTGATGCTGCTGGGCCTCGGCACCGCGCTGGTGGCGGAATTGCCGATGTGGTGGGGGTTGATGGCGACGACGCTGATCTCGTCCATCGGGTTTCATTATTACGAGACGGTCAACCAGTCGCTGCAACTGCAATGGCTGCCGAAAGGCCGCGCGCCGATCGTGCTGGGGCGCGTGCTGGCGGCGGCGTCGGGCGCGTCGCTGCTGGTCTATGGCTCGATCGCGCTGGCGGGCTGGTATGACCTGATCGACTATCGCACCGTCTATATGCTGGGCGGCGGCGCCTGCGCCTGCGTCGCGCTGTTCGCGTGGATCGCCTATCCGCAGTTTCGCGCGCCCCATGCGCAGGGCAAGCGGCTGGTGCTGCGGCGGCGTTATTGGCTATATTATGCGCTGGTGTTCATGGCGGGCGCGCGGCGCCAGATCTTCGTGGTGTTCGCGGCCTTCATGATGGTCGAGAAATTCGGCTTTCAGCTGCACGAGGTCACGGCGCTTTTCCTGATCAACTACATCGCCAACATGATCGCCGCGCCGATCATCGGCCGCATGATCGCGCGCTTTGGCGAGCGGGCGGCGTTGTGCGTCGAATATGTCGGGCTGACGCTGGTGTTTGCGTCTTACGCGGGCGTCTATTTCCTCGACTGGGGGGTGACGGTGGCGCTGGGCCTCTACGTTCTGGACCACCTGCTGTTCGCGATGGCGTTCGCGCAAAAAACCTATTTCCAGAAGATCGCCGACCCCGCCGACCACGCCTCGACGGCGGCGGTCGCCTTCACCATCAACCACATCGCCGCCGTGGCGCTGCCCGCGCCGCTGGGTCTGTTGTGGATTTATGAACCGGGGCTGGTCTATGCGCTGGCGTCGGGCATGGCGATGGTGTCGCTGACGCTGGCGACCATGGCGCCGCGCTGGCCCGAGCCGGGGCGCGAGACGATATGGTCGCGTCCGGCGCCGCTGGCCGCTGCGGCGGAGTAGGCCGCAGGGCTGGCGCGAAGCCTTGCGCGGCGCTAGAACGCCGCGTCGCGACGGATGGAGAAGGCGGACAATGCCGAAGATTACCTATATCGAGCATGACGGAACCGAACATGTCGTGGAGGTTCCAGAGGGTCTGTCGGTGATGGAGGGCGCGGTCAAGAACGCGATCCCCGGCATCGACGCCGATTGCGGCGGCGCCTGCGCCTGCTCCACCTGCCATGTCTATGTCGATCCCGCCTGGGTGGACCGCCTGCCCAAGCGTGAGCCGATGGAGGAGGACATGCTCGACTTCGCCTATCAGCC
Organism: uncultured Rhodobacterales bacterium; assembly: GCA_964599185.1. Taxonomy (GTDB): domain Bacteria; phylum Pseudomonadota; class Alphaproteobacteria; order Rhodobacterales; family Rhodobacteraceae; genus Rubrimonas. The sequence goes on from CAZRFB010000510.1 coordinate 1,337, forward strand.
GCAGGACAATTCGCGCCTGACCTGCCAGCTCAAGGTGACGCCCGCGCTTGAGGGCCTCGTGGTGCGGATGCCGGAGAAGCAGATTTGACAGCGCGCCGCGTCGCAGCTGTTGCGACGGCGCGGCCATGACGCGCCGTCCGGTGATCGGCGTCAGCGGCTCGCGCCTGCTGGCCGAAGGGGTCTATCCGGTGCAGGCGGCGGGGATGCGTAACCTTGAGGCTGTCGCGGCGGTGGCGGGCTGCGTGCCGGTCATCATCCCCGGCATCCCCGAAGCGGCGGACCTGCGCGAATGGCTGGCGTTGTGCGATGGCTTTCTGCTGACCGGCGGGCGCGCCAACGTCCACCCTTCGCGCTATGGCGAGATCGAGAGCGAGCGTTACGGCGCCTTCGACCTTGGCCGCGACGGCGTGACCCTGCCGCTGGCGGCGGCGGCGATCGAGGTCGGCGCGCCGGTGTTCGGCATCTGCCGCGGCATTCAGGAGATCAACGTCGCGCTGGGCGGCGGGCTGCACCCGGAGGTGCGGGAGTTGCCCGGCAAGATGAACCACCGGATGCCGCCGGGCGAGACCGACCCGGAGATTATCTTCCGCAAGCGCCACAAGGTGCGCCTGACGCCGGGCGGCGCGTTCGCGCGGCTTCTGGGCTGCGAGGAGATCGTCACCAATTCGCTGCACGGCCAGGCGATCACCCGCCCCGGCCCGCGCGTGGTGGTGGAGGGCCTCGCAGAAGATGGCGTGATCGAGGCGATCAGCGTCAGCGGCGCCAAGAGTTTTGCGCTCGGCGTGCAGTGGCACGCGGAATACGACGCCGAGCATGACCCGGCGTCGCGCGCGCTGTTCGAGGCGTTCGGCGACGCCGCGCGCGCCTATGCGCGGGCGCGTTAAAGCATTGATAAAGTGACCCTACCGTCGCCAATGCCGTGAGCCGGGGCCTCTCCGTCCGCCGCAGGCGGCGCGCCTAGAGCGCCCGCCACGCGATGTCGGCGCGGTGAAAGCCGCCGGGCCAGTCGATCTTCGCCACTGCGTCATAGGCGCGGGCGCGCGCCTCGGCCACCGTGGCGCCGCGCGCCGAGACGTTGAGCACCCGCCCGCCGTTCGACAGCCAGCGGCCCTCCTCGGCGCGGGTTCCGGCGTGAAAGATCACCACGTCGGGATCGGCGGCGGCGGCGGCAAGCCCGCCGATCTCCTCGCCGCGCGCATGGGCGCCGGGATAGCCCTTCGCCGCCAGCACCACGGTCAGCGCCGCCGCGTCGCGCCAGCGCGCCGCGCCGGGCCGCAGCGCGCCAGTCGCCGCCGCCATCAGCAGCGGCGCCAGATCGCTCTCCAGCAGCAGCATCAGCACCTGCGTTTCCGGGTCGCCAAAGCGGGCGTTGAACTCCACCAGACGCGGCGCGCCGTCCTCGATCATCAGTCCGGCGTAGAGCACGCCGCGATAGGGCGTCCCGCGCCGCGCCATTTCGGCCAGCACCGGCTCGACGATTTCGGCCATCGCGCGCGCCTCGACCTCGGGCGTCATCACCGGCGCCGGGGCGTAGGCGCCCATGCCGCCGGTGTTGGGGCCCTGATCGCCGTCGAAGGCGCGCTTGTGGTCCTGCGCCGAGCCGAAGGCGATGGCGCGCGTCCCGTCGCACAGGGCGAACAGGCTGGCTTCCTCGCCCGCCATGAACGCCTCGACCACCACGGCGGCGCCGGGCGCGTCGAACTGCGCGTCGAGCGCCGCCAGCGCCTGCTCGACGGTCTCGGCGACGGTCACGCCCTTGCCCGCCGCCAGCCCGTCGGCCTTGATCACGATCGGCGCCCCCTGCGCCTGAACATAGGCGCGCGCGGGCGCGAGCGCGTCGAACCGCGCCCACGCGGCGGTGGGCGCGCCGCAGGCGTCGGCGATCTCTTTGGCGAAGGTCTTGGACGTCTCCAGCCGCGCCGCCGCCGCGCTGGGGCCGAACACCGCGACGCCCGCCGCCTCGACCGCGTCGGCCACCCCCGCCGCCAGCGGCGCCTCCGGCCCGATCACCACCAGATCGACGCCGCGATCGCGCGCGAAGATCGCCACGGCGGCGGGGTCGCAGGGGTCGAGCGGCACACAGTCGCCCAGGGCCGCCATCGCGGCGGAGCCGGGCGCGCACCACAGCCGCGTCAGCAGCGGCGACTGCGCTAGCTTCCACGCGAGCGCATGCTCACGACCGCCGCCGCCGAGCAAAAGGATGTTCATGTCAGCCTCCGGAAGCTGACGCGCCTCGACCTTGGCGCGTCGGGTGTTCTAGGCTTGGGGTCGAGACGCTGGCAAGGCGTGGACCGGTAATACAGGGCAGGTATGCATGAGCGAGGTTTTCGATTCGGATAATGGCGGGAATGTGGGGAACACACCCGAATTCACCGTCTCAGAAATCTCCGGCGCGGTAAAGCGCACGCTGGAGGACCGGTTCGGCCGCATCCGTGTGCGCGGCGAGGTGAGCCGGGTGTCGCGGCCGCGCTCCGGCCATGTCTATCTCGACCTCAAGGACGACGCCGCCGTGCTGGGCGCGGTGATCTGGAAGGGCGTGGCCGGGCGGCTCGCCACCCAGCCCGAGGAGGGCGACGAGGTGATCGCCGAAGGGCGGCTCACCAGCTTTCCCGGCCAGTCGAAATACCAGCTGATCATCGAGAAGATTTCGCTGGCGGGCGCAGGCGCGCTGCTGGCGCGGCT
>CAZRFB010000511.1:0-1507 GCA_964599185.1 uncultured Rhodobacterales bacterium
TCCCCGACGCGCGTTTCTTGTGCTTGGCGTAGACGCCCTTGAGGACCACCCTCATGGCGTGGCGCCGCGCAGGCCGCGCGCACCATGCGCGGTGATCGCCGCGCCATCGCCTGTCTCCGCTTCCGGAGCGCCGCGTCTGGCCGCTCCGAAGACAACAGGGGATCTTTTGAAAATTCCCAAAGCGATCGCGCGATTTTTTTCTCGGGGGCGTCAGGAATGCCTGGCCGAAGGGGCGCATCGGGACCGGCGCATCGGCGTCGAACGCGCCACGCGGCGGCGGCGGCCTTGAGCGGCCTCTGGCGGCGAAAGTGCGAACCAGACTGCAAACTACGGCCGATTCCGGGGCTTTCGAGGCGCCGGGGGCCGGATGCCCCGAGGCGGAGCGGGCGTCGGGCGCCGTGGCTAACCTCATGATTTGACAACAATATTCGCTGCCTCGGCGAATATTCCGGCGCCGGGAAAGTGGTACCGCCTCCCCGGCTCGAACGGGGGACCCCCAGATCCACAATCTGGTGCTCTAACCAACTGAGCTAAGGCGGCGCTGAGAGGGAGTTACCGCAGCCGCGCGGCCATTTCAAGCGGCGCCGGCGTCATCGTCCGCCAGACCCGCCAACAGGTCGCCCGCGCCCAGCGGCGCGGCGGGGCGCGACATGCGCCAGCGGTTCACCCAGAACAGCCGCTCCTGCGCGCGGGTCACCGCCACATAGGCCAGCCTGCGCCACAGCGCCGCCCCCGCCTCGACGCGGCCCGACTGCGCGGCGGCGAAAAGGTCGGGCGCGAACACCTGAACCTCGGGCCATTGCGAGCCCTGCGCCTTGTGGATGGTGCAGGCGGCGCCGTGGACGAACACCGCGCCCATGCGCGCGGCGGTGGCGATCAGCGGCTCCTCCTGCCCCGGCGCCTCGATCTTGATGATCGCCGCCACATTGACGCGCGGCGCCTCGGCGCCCACCACGTTCAGCCGCGCGAAGCCGCCCTTGCGCCCGTCGCCGAGGTAGATCACCTGGGCGCCCTTCACGAGGCCGCGCGCCTCAAGGTCGATGCGCTTCTTGCGGTGCTTCATCGGCAGTTCGACGCCGTCGCAGATCAGCGGCTCGCCGGGAACCAGCGCGTCGGGCGGCGCGCCGTGCGCGCTGCGGAACGCCGCGATCAGCCGGATCCGCGTCGCGTTGCGCCAGCACAGCATCGGCGCGCGCGCCATCAGGTCGGCGTCGGCGCGGCTGGCCACCACCACGCGGTCGTCGCGCGCGGCGGTCTCCTCCACCAGCCGTTCGAAATCGTCAAAGCTCACCTGATCATCCTGCAGCGCGTGCGCCAGATCGAGGATCGGGCTGTCGGCGGCCTGCCGGTGCACCCGCCCCAGCCGCAGCTTGCGCGCCTCGGGCAGCGCGTCGAACGCCATGGCGCCCGACTGGCCCACCGGCGCCAGCTGCGCGGGGTCGCCGAACAGGATCAGCAGGCCGAAGATCTCGCGCAGATCGGCGTAGAGCTTGTCGTCGAGCATCGA
>CAZRFB010000512.1:0-2371 GCA_964599185.1 uncultured Rhodobacterales bacterium
CCTTCTTGGCTTCGATGCGGGGACGGCCCCGCGCCACGCGACCTGCCACTATGTTTTCCGGTCGCTTGACGCCGATGCGCTGTCGCGCGTGCTGGGCGCCTTCGCGCTCGGCGGCGCCGAGGGCGGGCACATCGCCATCGACGGCAAGACGCTGAAGGGCTCGCGCCGCCATGACGCCGGGGCGCTTCATGTCGTCTCGGCGTTCGCCGCCGGATTGTCGGCCGTGGTCGGCGATCTCGTCGTCAATCTCGTCGGCGAGCCCGAGCAGAACGAGATCACCGCCGCGCTTGCGCTGCTCAAGGGCCTGCCGCTGGGCGGCGCGATCGTCACGGGCGACGCCATCTTTCGCCAGCGCCAGATCTGTCAGCACGTCCACGACAGTCGAGGGCATTACCTGTTCGCAGTGAAGAGGAACCAGCCAGCGCTGCACGACGCCATCGCCGAAAGCTTCGGCGACCTTTCCCCCCTGCGGCGAGCCCGCCAGCCCACCGCCTGATCTGCGCAGGGCCGAGACCTTGGACAAGGGGCACGGACGCATCGAGACGCGCCGCGCCGCGAGCAGCGCCGAGATCGCGCCATATCTCGAATGGCCCGGCGCCGCACAGGTCCTGCGCATCGAGCGCACGCGCGAGACCTGCGGCAGGACGAGCGCCGAGATCGCCTACTACGTGACAAGCCTGCCCCCTCACGAGGCCGGACCCGACCGGCTCATGGCCCTCGCGCGCGCCCACTGGGGCATCGAGAACAGGTTGCACTGGCGGCGCGACGTCTCCTTCGCAGAGGACCGCTGCCGCGTCCGCGCCGGCGCGCGGCCCCTCGTCTCCATCCGCAATCTCGCCCTGGCCATGTTGAACTTCAGCGGAAAATCCGTGCCCGCCGCGCGCGAAGCCTGCGCCGCCGCCCCCAACAGCGCCCTCCAAGCCGTCGCAGAACGGATTCTTTGAATGACGCTGGCTAAGTCGTTGACACGTTCCGCCGCGCGCCTTGATATAGAATAATCCTTGAACGATTTTCGCCGGGGGCAGCTTTCGGCCGCACGCCTCACAGGAAGGGGGAGCGGTCGTCGAGATAGGCAGGGTCGAACTCGGCGAACGCCATCAGGTCCGGAAGGTCGATGTAGGTGACGACGCCTTTCTGGAACGTCATCAACCCCAGCTCCCGCAACTGCCGCAGGACGCGGTTGAGGTGGATGGCGCTGAGGCCCAGCGCGTCGGCGAGCATGTACTGCGTCAAGGGGCAGCGGTAGCCCGACGCCGAGCCCATGCCGACAAGCTTTAGCCGCGCGCCAAGCTCCAGCACGAAATGCGCCGTGCGCACATGCGCGCTGCGTCGCCCAAGATCGACCAGATGCTCGACCACCATCGCTTCGTCGCGCGACGCCGCCCAGAGCACAGCAGCGGCGAGGCGGGGGGTCCGACTGAACGCCGCGAGGAGGTCGGCGGCGGCGACCTCCGAGACTTCGATGTCCGTCACGGGCTCGAAGTTGTGGTCGGATGCGCGCAGCAGCAGGCTGCGCAGCCCGAGGAAATCGCCGGGGATCTGGATATCGATGACCTGCCGCCCGCCGTCAGGCAGCACCTTGTAGGAGCATACCCAGCCCCGCGCGAGGATGAAGGCGGCATGGCCCCGCTGGCCCTCATGCACGAGATCGGCCCCCGTGCGCAACGTCCGACGGTTGCGATGAAGGTCCGCGAGCACCGCCAGCTCGTCGGAGGAGAGCGCGATGTAGGAGGCGAGCTTGCGCGCAAGCGGGCTGGCCAGAGCAACCACCGGGTCTGCCTCGATGCCGGGCGCCTCATGTTTCATTTAGTGCCTCAACCTCGCAGGCCGCCGTCTCGGCAAAATAAACCTGGATCAGTGACAATAGTAATACGACTGCATAAGATGAACGCTGCGGAATATACTCAGATTGACGGCTGCAATCGAGCCATGTGCATCGTGCGACAAGGGAGCGAAGGATGAAGCGCCTGTCCGACATCGACGGCTCCGCAGCGCTCGCGATCTGCGAGTCGCTGCTGCTGGCGCTGACCGACCGCAAGATTCTTGATGAGCGTGAGGTCGTCGGCCTGATGGAGGACGCCGCAGTGGCCCATCGCAACGCCACAACGGAGAACGGCGACGATCAAGGCCACCTCGCCGTCGCCGAGCTGATCGAAGCCATCATCGATGGCGGCAATTCTGTGCGGCGGCGTCGATGACTGCGGCTGCACCGATGATCAGCAGTCGTCGGATATCGGCCTGACCAGCCTTGGAGACCCGGCCAAGCCGCTCCTTGCCGCCCGAGGAATGCTGGCGCGGCACAAGGCCGAGCCATGCCGCAAAGTCCCGGCCCCGGCGGAACTGCGCCATCTCCGGCGCAAACGCCTCGACA
>CAZRFB010000513.1:0-6737 GCA_964599185.1 uncultured Rhodobacterales bacterium
TCGAATCCGACCAGCCCTGCCTCGCGCAGATGATCGAAGCTTACGAGGAGACGGGCGGCGCCATCGTGGCCGCGATGGACGTGCCGCGCGCCGCAACCGCAAGCTATGGCGTGCTCGACATCGCCGAGGACAAGGGCCGCATCGTGCGGGTGAAGGGCATGGTGGAAAAGCCCAAGCCCGACCTGGCGCCCTCCACCCTCGCCGTGATCGGGCGCTATATCCTGCCCAGCACGGTGATGGACAACCTCAGCGCCATGCGCAGGGGCGCAGGCGGCGAAATCCAGCTGACCGACGCCATCGCCGACGAGATCGCCTCCGGGCGTCCGGTGCATGGCTATCGGTTCCGGGGCCGCCGTTTCGATTGCGGCTCGAAGGCCGGTTATCTTCAGGCGACGGTGGCGTTCGGTCTGGCGCGGCCGGAGCTGCACGACGAGTTCGCCGCGTTCCTCGACAGCATGGCGCCGCACAGCCGCGCCGCGGAGTAGGCGCGCGGCTTCAGCCGATGCTGACCGGCTGCGCCTTGGCCAGCCGGTCGAACGCCGCCAGCGTGGCGACCAGCGCCGCCATCTGATCCAGCGGAATCATGTTGGGGCCGTCCGAGGGGGCGCCGTCGGGCGCCTCATGCGTCTCGATGAACACCGCCGAGACGCCGATCGCCACCGCCGCGCGCGCCAGCACCGGCGCGAATTCGCGCTGGCCGCCGGAAGCGCCGCCAAGGCCGCCGGGCTGCTGCACCGAATGGGTGGCGTCGAAGACCACGGGATAGCCGGTCCTCGCCATGATCGGCAGGCTGCGCATGTCGCTGACCAGCGTGTTGTAGCCGAACGAGGCGCCACGCTCGCACAGCAGGATGTTCTGGTTGCCGGTGCTGGCGATCTTGGCGGCGACGTTGGCCATGTCCCACGGCGCGAGGAACTGGCCCTTCTTGACGTTGATCGCGCGCCCGGTCTCGCCCGCCGCCAGCAAAAGGTCGGTCTGGCGGCACAGGAACGCCGGGATCTGGAGCACATCGACCGCCTGCGCGACGCGGGCGCACTGGTCGGCGGCGTGCACGTCGGTCAGCACCGGGGCGCCGATGCGGGCGCGCACCTCCGCCAGCACGTCCAGCCCCGCCGCGATGCCGAGGCCGCGCTGCGCGCCCAGCGAGGTGCGGTTGGCCTTGTCGTAGGAGGCCTTGAAGATATAGCCCAGCCCGTTTTCCGCGCAGATCCCGGCCATCCGCGCGCCGATCATCAGCGCGTGGTCGAGGCTTTCAAGCTGGCACGGTCCCGCGATCACCGTCAGCGGCTGGTCGGCGCCGACCGTGACGCCGCCGATCCGCACATGTTTCACAACGGCCATGCGATGTTTCTCCGTCTCAGGGCTGCGCGCCGTGATCGGACAGAACGGCGGCGATGTCCAGCGGCGGCGCGCCTCACGCCTGCGCCTGCCGCACCACGCCGAACACGCGCCCCATCGCCAGCGCGACGATGGCGGCGCCGAACGACAGCAGCGCGCCCATCTTCGCCGCGTCCTGCACCGGACCGGCCGGAAAGGCGACCCCGGCCACGAACAGCGCCACGGTGAAGCCGATGGCGGCGACGCAGCCCATCACGAACAGGTCGGCGATCCGCATCCCCTCCGGCAGCCCCAGCCCCATGGGCCGCGCCGCCAGCCAGCCCATCAGCAGGATCCCCGCAGGCTTGCCGATCAGCAGCCCGGCCAGCACCAGCCATGTGGCCGCGCCCATCGTCGAGAACGCGACGCCGGCGTTGACCAGCGCAAACGCGAGCAGGATGAACTCGACCGGCCCTTTCAACCCCTGCTGGATGGCGTTGAGCAGGTCGGGAAGCTTCGCCTCCGCCTCGGCGAAGATGCCGAAAGACACGTCGGCGTGCGGGATGGCCGCCACGATCGGGAGCAGCCCCAGCGCGGGGTGGATGCCCGCCTGCTGGAACGCATACCATGACAGCGCGCCCGCCCCCAGATAGGGCCAGAAGCCGTATGCACGCCGAACCCGCGTCGAATTGGGCCTGTGCTGCTTGTGGCGGTCCAGCCGCCGCGGCAACCAGTTGAACAGCAGATAGACCCCCGCCGCCGCGCCCAGCGACACCAGCAGCCATGCGGGCGCCAGATCGCCGGTGGGATAGAACACCGCCAGTATCAGCAGCCCGCCTGCGTCGTCGGCGATGGCGAGCAGCAGCAGGAAACGGATCGCCGGATGCCCGGCGCCGAACACCAGCCGCCCCACCAGATACGAAAACGCGATGTCGGTGGCGGTCGGGATCGCCCAGCCGCTCGACAGCGCCGCCGCCTTGCCCAGCGCGACGGCGCCCAGCGTGTAGATCAGCGCGGGGCCCGCCATCCCGCCGACCGTCGCGATCAGCGGCGTCAGCGCCTTGCGGCCGCGCAACTCGCCGCTGCGCAGCGCCACCGCCTCCCATACTTCCTTGCCCGCCAGTGCGAAGAACAGCGCCATCAGCACGTCATTGATCAGAAAGCGCAGCGTCAGCACCCGATAGCGCTCGCCGTCTGGCCCGTGATGCAGGTGCCCGATCGGCGACGGATCGAGCAGCGTGACATCGACGACGGCCAGATAGCTTTGCGGCGCCAGATTGGCCCAAAGCAGCGCGATCACCGCGCCCGAGACCAGCAGGACCGAATACTCGATCATGATCCGCCAGACTTTATCCAAGGCGACGCCCCCCCGAGGAGATTTTTCTTTCATGTCGCATCGCGCGGCGACGGCGCGCAATGCGGCGCGTCGCTGCGGGCGGCGCATGGGCGCCCGCTTCGCGCCCATGCGCCGCGCCCCCCCGCTGCGCGGCCCGCTTGCCGGATCGCCTGCGCCGCCATAGTGCTGCGCCATGATCGCGCCCCTCGCCGCCGAGATCGCCGCGTGCCGCGCCTGCGCCGAGCGGTTCGCGCGCACCGCCACCGCCCACGCGCCGCGCCCGGTGATCCGGCTGTCGGCGACCGCGCGGCTGCTGATCGCGGGGCAGGCGCCGGGCGCGCGGGTCCACGCCTCCGGCCTGCCGTTCGACGACGCCTCCGGCGAGCGGCTGCGCGACTGGCTGGGGCTGGACCGCGCCACGTTCTACGACCCAAGCCGCGTCGCCATCGCGCCGATGGCGTTCTGCTTTCCCGGCTACGACGACCGCGGCGCCGATCTGCCGCCGCCGCCGCTGTGCGCGCGGCTGTGGCGCGCGCGGGTTGTCGCCGCCATGCCGCAGGTGGAGTTGGAGGTGCTGGTCGGCGCCCATGCGCAGAAATGGCGCCTGGGCGCGCGCGCCAAGCCGACTCTGACCGAAACGGTAAGGGCGTGGCGCGAGTATCTCCCGGCGGCCTTGCCGACGCCGCACCCATCGTGGAGAAACACCGCATGGCTGAAACGCAACCCCTGGTTCGAGGCGGAACTGGCGCCGCAGCTGCGCGCGCGTGTCGCGCGGCTTGTGCGCTAGCGCTCGCCGCCACCCTTGTCGCCTGCGCGGCGGGCGGCGGCCTGCGCGCGCCCGACGACGCGCCGCCGCAGGTGGGGGCGGTTCTCGCCGTCGAGCGCACCCTGGCCGGGGCGGACGGCGCGCCGCTGGCGCTGTCGGTGTGGCCCGCGCAGGGCCGCCCGCGCGCCGTGCTGCTGGCCGTTCACGGTTTTGGCGACTATGCGCCCAGCACCTTCGGCGGCCCGGCGCCGTTCTGGGCCGAGGCCGGGATCACGACATACGCCTATGATCAGCGCGGTTTCGGCCGCAACGCCAGCCGGGGCGCCTGGCCGGGGGCCGGGGCGCTGATCGCCGATTTCGCCGCCGTCGCCGCACAGGTGCGCGCGCTGCACCCCGACGCGCCGCTGATCGCGCTCGGCCATTCCATGGGCGCAGGCGTGGCGCTGGCGGCGCTGGGCGAGGGCCGCGCGCCGCAGATCGACGCCGCCATCCTCGCCGCGCCCGCCATCGCCGGGGGGGAGCAGGTGGGCGGCGTCTCGCGCGCCGGGGTGTGGACCATGGCGAAGGTTCTGCCCGACAAGCGCTGGACCGGCGGCGGCCTGGTGCGCTTTCAGGCCTCCGACGACATCGAGGCGCTGCGCGCGCTGGCCCGCGATCCGTTCTACCTGCGCAGCCCCAGCGCCCGCGAGATCCTGGGCCTGATCCGCATCATGGACCGCGCCGCCGCCGCCGCGCCCGCCGCGCAGACACCCGTTCTGGTGCTTCAGGGCGAGAAGGACGAACTGGTCGCGCCTGCGGACGTGGCCGCCGTGACCGCAACCCTCACCGCGCCGGTCAGGACGATTCTCTACCCCGAAGGCTGGCACCTGCTGTTTCGCGACCGGCAGAAGGCGCGCGTCTGGACCGACGTGCGCGACTGGATACTGGAGACCGCCCCTTGACCCTCACGCCGCTCGACCGCGCCCACGCCGCCGCCGAGGCGCCCAGTGCGCCGCCCGACGCGCGCGCGCGCTTCTACGCGCTCATGCTGGAGAGCGCGCTGTTCTGCCCGGTGGGCGATACCGCCGCCGACGCGGCGGAGGACGCGGCGCTGAAGCCGCTGGTGTTCGCGCTTGAGAACGGGCCGGTGGCGCTGGCCTTCGACGACGACGCGCGGATGGCGGCGTTCTTCGGCGCGCCGACCGAATACGTCACCCTGCAGGGCCGCGCGCTGGCGGCGGCGCTGGCCGGGGCGGGGCTGGGGCTGGGGCTGAACCTTGGCGACGCGCCGTCGGCGACGCTGCTTGACGCCGCGACCGTGGCGTGGCTGGCGGCGGAGATGGGCGGCGGGGTGGAGGCGGCGGCGCTGGACGGCGCGCTGACGCTGGGTCCGCCGCGCGGGGCGGAACCGGGCCTGTGCGCGGCGCTGACAGAGCGGCTGTCGGCTTTCCCCGGCATGGTGGCCGAGGCCTGGCTGGTGCGGCTGGGCGCCGACGCCGCCGCCGCGCGGCTGACGCTGCTGTTCCAGCCGACCGCCGCGTTCGTGCGCGGCGCCGAGGCGCTGTCGGGCGCGCTGGGCCGCGCCGCGCAGCCCTATGCACCCTCGGGCGAGGAGGTCGTCATCGGCGCGCTGACGCCGGAACATCCGCTGCTGCGCCCCGCCCGCGCGCAAGGCCTGCGGCTGTGGCCCGCGCCCGAAGCGCCGGAGACGCCCGCGCCGAAAACGCCCGCGCCGCCGCGCCTGCGCTGAGGCGCCGATATGCCGCTGGACAAACCGCCTTGCGCCGGGGCGGCGACCATGGGTTCTGAAATCGCTTGCGCTCAGCCCTGCGCGTCGCCTTGCGGCGCCATGCCCATGGCGTGAAAGCCGCAATCGGCGAACAGCACTTCGCCGCTGATCGCGCCCGCCAGCGGCGACAGCAGGAACAGCCCGGCGCCGCCGACCTCCTCCAGCGTCGCGTTGCGGCGCAGCGGCGCGGTATCGGCGCTGGCCTTGTAAACCTTGCGCGCCCCGCCGATGGCCGATCCCGCCAGCGTGCGCATCGGCCCCGGCGACAGCGCGTTCACCCGCACCCCTTGCGGCCCGAAGTCGGCGGCCAGATAGCGCACGCTCGCCTCCAGCGCCGCCTTGGCGACGCCCATCACGTTATAGTTGGGCATCACCCGCTCCGCGCCGAGGTAGGTGAGGGTCAGCGCCGCGCCGCCCTCAGGCATCAGCGCCGCCGCGCGCCGGGTGACATCGACGAAGGAAAAGCAGCTTATCTCAAGCGTTTTCAGAAAGTTGGCGCGAGAGGTGTCGGCGAATCGCCCGGTCAGCTCCGCCTTGTCGGAATAGGCGATGGCGTGCACGACGAAATCCATCGTGCCCCAGGCGCCGCGCAAGCCCGCGAAGGCCGCGTCCATGCTGGCGGGGTCGAGCACATCGACATCCACCGTCACCTTCGCGTCGATCTGCGCCGCCAGCGGCGCCACGCGGCGCCCGAACGCCTCGCCCTGATAGCTGAGCGCGACCTCCGCCCCGGCGCCGTGCAGCGCCTGCGCGATGCCCCAGGCGATGGAGTGGTCGTTGGCCACGCCCATCACCAGGCCGCGCTTGCCGCGCATGATCCCCATGCCGCTCACCCGTGGAACCGGCTGAGCGCAAGCGTCGCATTGGTGCCGCCGAAGCCGAAGCTGTTGGAGATCACCGTGTCCAGCCCGGCGGCGTCAACCCGGGTCGTGGCGATCTCGGCGGGCAGGATCTCGGGGTCGAGCGTCGTCACGTTGGCCGAGGCGGCGATAAAGTCGTGCTGCAGCATCAGCAGGCAATAGATCGCCTCCTGCGCGCCGGTCGCGCCCAGCGAGTGGCCGGTCAGCGACTTGGTCGAGCTGATCGGCGGCGTGTTCCCCTCGCCGAACACCCGCCGCACCGCCTTGACCTCGGTCACGTCGCCTGCGGGCGTCGAGGTGCCGTGGGCGTTGATGTAGCCGACCTTGCGTTCGCCGATGGTGGACAGCGCCAGCTTCATGCAGCGCTCCGCCCCCTCGCCCGACGGCGCCACCATGTCGTGCCCGTCCGAGGTCGCGCCATAGCCGGTGACCTCGGCGTAGATCCTGGCGCCGCGCGCGCGGGCGCGCTCCAGCTCCTCCAGCACCACCACGCCGCCGCCGCCCGCGATCACGAAGCCGTCGCGGGTGGCGTCGAAGGCGCGGCTGGCCGTCTCGGGCGTGTCGTTGTATTTCGACGACATCGCGCCCATGGCGTCGAACAGGCAGCTCAGCGTCCAGTCCAGCTCCTCGCCGCCGCCCGCGAACATCACGTCCTGCTTGCCCCACTGGATCATCTCGGTCGCGTTGCCG
>CAZRFB010000514.1:0-2298 GCA_964599185.1 uncultured Rhodobacterales bacterium
GTTCAGGGTCAAGGTCTCACAACCCAAACCTCTACCGAAGATTGGCGATGGCCGCCCAGCGGAACCCCGGCCGCGCGCTGCGCTACGCCGGAGGCTCCGCGCGCGGCCTCCTCATACACCACCACCCGGGACGCTACCACGGAGTGAAAAGCGGCGGCGGAGGGTTGGCGGATGGACTGAAGCGGACCAAGAATATTCCTGGTCAACGGAGATTCGCGCATTTCAACGGTTCGAGCGGCTTGACGCAGGCCAGTTTGTCCCGGTCGATCCGACCCGCGTCGGATCGGCCCGCGTCCGCACCGCCGGGGGCGGACGCGCAAGCGCGAGACTGAACTGAGGGGGACGCCCGCGACGCCGCGCTTGCTCCCGGCCGGCTCGACGACGCGCTGCGCGCCGCGTTCGTATGCGCGGCGGGACGCGGCCGGATCCTTGTCAGCGTCGAGCGCGCGCGCTCTGAAGCGTCTCTCGAAATGGCCGCGATCTCGGTCGCGCTGGTCGAGACCGTCCGCGAGCTCGCAGCGACGCTGGACGACGCGCACGGCACGACAGTCGCGGACGATTTCGACGTGTGGCGGGACGGCGTCATGGCCGCGATGTTCGCGCGCGCGAAGGACGCGGCGGCGGCGCAGTGCGATAATCCGTGAACTGCAGAAAGCCAGGCGGGCGGCGCGCGCGCCGCCCGCCTGGCGTCACGCGATCTTGCGCCCGGCGGATGCGTCCAAGGCCTCGCGCGTCGCGGCGCCGAGCGCAAGCAGGGTCTCGTACGCCCGCTCCGCGGCAGCGCCGCCTCCCCCGACCAACCGCAGCATGCGGCCGGCGAGCACGTCCAGCATCATGACGCCCGCCTGCGCCGGCGTGGCTGCGCGCATTCCCGCCCTGCGCGGGGCCGAGCGCTCCCCGCGGCGCATGATCGCCACCCCCAGCAGACGGGCGTCGTTATCCTGCGAGGGGTCGAATATCTCCACGCTGCGGGCGGCGCCATCGTCGTCGAGCACGAGATGAAGATCGAGCGTCGCCTGACAGGCGAGCGTGCAGGCGACAATGACCGGAAAGCCGCGCTTCGGATGCGGCGCGATCTCTATGCCCCAGTCGATCGCGTCGAGAGCCTGCTTCATCGCCGCCTCGCCGACGTCGGTGTAGTGCTTGTCGATCACCTCGCCCGGTTCATGGCCAAGTACGGCCTGCCGAAGCGGGTTCGTCGCGCCGGCATGCAGCATCCGCGTCGCGCAGGTCTTGCGCAGGGCGTAGAAATCCTCGCTCTGATCGGCGACCCCGATGTGCCGAAGCACCGAACTGCGCCGCTTGCCGAAGAGGTCCGAAAGCCGCGCGTCGCTGCTGCTGAGCGTCGCCTCTGGAAACAGCAGGTCGCCGCCGCGCGTGCGTTGTTCACGCCACCATTCGATGAACCCCAGATCGAGCAGCAGCTTCGGAATCGGCACACAGCGCGCGCTCTGGTCGTTCTTCAGCGTGGTGTCGGCGTTCTGCTCGAAGCGGAGCCGGAAAACGCCGTTACGCCACACGATGTCGTCCGTGCGGAGCTGGAGCGCCTCCTCGATCCGCGCGCCGGCCGCCATCACCATCAGCGGAACCCAGTAGAGCGAGTCGCGGATGATCATCTCTCCGGGCTTCCAGCGTCGGTGCGGCGACGCGCAGCCCTGATAGATCGGCGACATGCAGAGCCGCGCGAGGCGATCGTTGCTCCACGCCACGCGCTGCTTGCCGCCGGTCACGCGCAAGGCCAGCGGGTCGTCGCAGCGCTTGTCGAGGATCGCGGCCTGACGTTTGTACTCGCGCAGCACCGACACCGGCAGCGGATGCGTCCAGCCGAGGTCGTGGATGGCGGCCTCAAAGATCGCCTTCAGCCGCGCGTGGCGCCTTTCAACCGAGTCGTCCGAAATCCTTGTGACCAGCGCATCGGCGAGCAGGGTGCGCTGCTGACGCAAACTGCCCGCCTCGCCGGTCTCAATCCCGGCGCGGGCGGCGGCGTCCGCAGCGTCGGCCGCGTCGATCTCCGCTTGCTTGGAGAGCGTCCGCCCGATGGTCGCGTGTCGGTTGCGTCCGTGCGCCTTGCCATGCCCGGCCGGCAGGCGGCGCAGCCAGAGCAGAAAGCCGACCCGAGCCTGTTCGGATGCCATCGCCTCAAGCGGCACGTTGCCGAAATGGGCCAGCGCGCAGATCCCGGTCGCGTCGAGCTTGCGCGCCATGTCGCGCGAAACCGCCCGCTTGCCTGCGGCGGCGATCGCGGCGGAGAGCATCACCGGCGCCCTGATCTCATCGAGCGGCTTGCCGTCGAAGTGT
>CAZRFB010000515.1:0-10632 GCA_964599185.1 uncultured Rhodobacterales bacterium
CTGATCGACCCGTTCGCGCCCGCCGCCCAAGCCGCGCCGCCGCGCGGCATGGGCGCTTTCCTGCGCTGGGCCCTGCGCGACGTGCGCGGCGCGCTCTGGGCGCTGGCGCTGCTGTCGCTGGCTGTCGGCGCCATCGAGGCGGCTGTGTTCTGGATGATCGGCGGACTGGTGGACCGCGCCGCAGCCGCCGGGCCGGAGCGGTTCTTCATTGAGGAGGGCTGGTGGTTCGCCGGGCTGGTCCTGACGCTGGTGGCGCTGCGCCCCGCCGTGACGCTGGCGCAAGGCGCGCTGACCTCGCTCAGCATCGGCCCGTCCCTGCAGCCGATGGTGATCTGGCGGCTGCACCGGCACACGCTGGGCCAGTCGATGCGCTTCTTCGAGGAGGATTTCACCGGCAGGCTGGCGCAGAAGCAGATGCAGACCGCCAACGCGCTGACGCAGGCGACGCTGGAGACGCTGAACGCGATGGGGCTGATGCTGGCCTATGTCCTCGCCATGACCGCCGCGCTGGCGACCGCCGATTGGCGGCTGGCGGCGGTGGGGCTGGTCTGGTCGGCGGGCTATGTCTGGTCGCTGTCCTGGGCGCTGCCGCAGATACGGGCGCGCGCCAAGGCGCGGGCCGAGGCGCGCGCGGGTGTGACCGGGCGGCTGGTGGACAGCCTCAGCCATATCCGCACCGTCAAGCTGTTCGCCCATGCGCGGCGCGAGGAGGAAAGCGCGCGCCGCGCGCTGGCGCGGTTCCGCGACGCCTCGGTGGCGTTCGGGCGGCCGCTGATGGCGATGCGGCTGATCCTCGCCGCGCTGAACGCCGCCGTCACGCTGGGCATGATCGCGCTGGCGCTGTGGCTGTGGAGCGTCGGCGCCGCCAGCATCGGCGTGGTGGCGATGGCCGCGATGCTGACGCTGCGCCTCACCGCGATGTCGAACTGGATCGCGTTCTCGGCGCTGGGCATTTTCGGCGAGATCGGCACGGTCGAGGACGGCGCCGCCACGCTGTCGCCCGCGCATGGCGTCACCGACCGGCCCGGCGCGCGCGACCCGGCGCCGGTCGCCGGGCGCATCCGCTTCGAGGACGTGACGTTTCGCTATGGCCGCGCCACCGGCGGCGTGACCGGGCTGAACCTGTCGCTGGCGGCGGGGGAGAAGGTGGGGCTGGTCGGGCGCTCCGGCGCGGGCAAGTCCACGGTGGTCTCGCTGCTGCTGCGGCTGCACGATGTCGAGGAAGGCCGCGTCACCCTTGACGGCGCCGACCTGCGCGACCTGACGCAGGAGGGCCTGCGCCGCGCGGTGGCGGTGGTGACGCAGGACGCGGAAATCTTCAACCGCTCGGCGCGCGACAACATCCTCTATGGCCGCCCCGAGGCGACGCCGGAGGCGGTTGCGCAGGCCGCGCGCCGCGCCCGCGCCGACGGCTTCATCGCCGATCTGCGCGACGGGCGCGGGCGCGCAGGCTATGACGCGCATCTGGGCGAGCGCGGCGTCAAGCTGTCGGGCGGCCAGCGCCAGCGCATCGCGCTGGCCCGCGCGATCCTCAAGGACGCGCCGATCCTGGTGCTGGACGAGGCGACCAGCGCGCTGGATTCGGAGGTCGAGGCCGAGATTCAGGCGGCGCTGTCGGAACTGATGGAGGGCAAGACCGTGCTCGCCATCGCCCACCGCCTCAGCACAATCGCGCGCATGGACCGCATCGTGGTGCTGGACGAGGGCCGTATCGTCGAGGAAGGGCCGCACGCCGCGCTGCTGGCGCGCGGCGGCCTCTACGCGCGGCTATGGGCGCGGCAGTCGGGCGGCTTTATCGGCGCGGCAGCGGCGGAGTAGCGCTCAGCCGCGACGGCGCACGCGCCCGCCGCGCCCGCCTTCGCCCTCGGCGCGCGCCTCGCGGTTGGCCATGATCCACGCCGCGCCGTTGTCGTCATGGTTCATCAGCAGGTTGGCGGCGCGGATCGCGTTCATCTCCGCCGGGCGCACCGGGTTCATGATCGCAGAAGTCATCCCCGCGCAGATCGCCATCGGCAGGAAGGCGGCGTTGACCCCGTGCCGGTTTGGCAGGCCGAACGACACGTTCGAGGCGCCGCAGGTGGTGTTGACCTTCAGCTCCGCGCGCAGCCGCCGCACCAGCGCGAACACCTGCTGACCGGCGGTCGCCATGGCGCCGATCGGCATCACCAGCGGGTCCACCACGATGTCGCAGGCCGGAATGCCGTAGTCCGCCGCGCGCTCCACGATCCGCTTGGCGACCGCAAAGCGCACGTCGGGGTCTTCCGAAATCCCGGTGTCGTCGTTGGAGATCGCCACCACCGGCACGTTGTATTTCTTGACCAGCGGCAGGATCAGCGCGAGCCGCTCCTCCTCACCCGTCACCGAGTTCAGCAGCGGGCGGCCCTTGCAGACCGAAAGCCCGGCCTCCAGCGCGCCGGGAACGCTTGAGTCGATGCACAAGGGAACATCCACAAGCCCCTGAATCATTTCGATCATCTGCCGCATCAGCGGCGGCTCGGTCTCGTTGGGATTGGGGTTGGAGTTATACACCACGCCCGCGTTGACATCGAGCACCATGGCCCCGGCGGCGACCTGCGCCACCGCGTCCGCCTCGACGGTCGAGAAATCGCCCGCCTCAAGCTGCGCCGCCAGCAGCTTGCGTCCGGTGGGGTTGATCCGCTCGCCGATCACGCAGAACGGCTGATCGAAGCCGATGATGGCGGTTTTCGTCTGCGATTCGATGATGGTGCGGGTCATGGCGGGCCTTTTGCTGTGCGATGCCGCGCCTAGGTGGCGCAGAGCGGGCGGGAAGGCAAGCGCGTCAGGCTCGCGCAGCCTGCGCCGCGCCGCCCGCGCGCCAGTCGCGAACGAAATCGGTCGTCTGCGCCACGCCGCCCAGCGGAAAGAAATGCACCGCCTCCACCGCGAAATCGGGGTGGCGGGCCTTGTGCGCCGCCAGATCGCGCAGGATGTCCTCCGGCGTGAACGGCAGCACCAGCCTGGTGAGGTCGCGCGCGCGGCGTTGCAGCACCCGCAGCGACGGGCCGACGCCGCAGGACAGCGCGAACTTGACCAGCGTCTGCAGCTTCGCCGGCCCCGCGACGCCGATATGCACCGGCAGGCCTACGCCTTCTGCGCGCAGCCGGTCGGCCCAGGCGATCACCGGCGCCGCCTCGAAGCAGAACTGCGTCACGATCGCCATGGCCGCGTCGCTGCGCGCGGCGAACGCCTGTTTCCAGCGCAGCGCCGCGATCAGCGCCGCGTCCGATCCGTCGGGCGCGATGTCGCGGTTGCCCTCGGGGTGGCCCGCCACGTGCAGCCGCGCGAAGCCGCGCGCGTCGAACAGGCCGGTCTCGATCATCTGCATCGAACTGTCGAAGGCGCCCGCAGGCTCAGCGCGCCCTCCGGCGATCAGCAGCGCCTGCCGCACGTCGGCCTCGCCGCGATAGCGCGCCAGCCAGTCGTCCAGCGTGGCGCGGTCGGGGATCGAGCGGGCGGGCAGGTGGGGCATCGGCTGAAACCCCTCGCGCGTCAGCCGCGCCGCCGTCGCCACCATCGCCTCGATCGGCGTGCCGTCCACATGGGCGATATAGACCCGGGTTCCGGGCGGCAGCAGGGCGCGAAAGTCGTCGATCTTCTCGGCGGTGCGCGGCATCACCTCGATGGAGAATCCATCAAGAAAGTGTCGCGGCGCAGGGGCTTGCGCCTTTTTGCGATCGAAAAGGTTCAGGATCGATGCCATCTGCGCCTGTGTCTCCCCATTGCGCCGCGTCGCCGGTCAGGCGCGCGGGCCGGCCCAGCCGTCGCTTGCGATCAGCGCCTTCAGCGCCGCCGCGTCGTATGTCGCCTCCAGCCGCGCCGCCTCGGCGTCGGCCACCGCGTCCTGCTCTCCGGCCACCTCCACCGGCGCGCCGCGCCGCCATTCCGCCAGATAGGCGTCGCTGTCGCGCGCGCCGATCTTCATGGCGCAGCGGTCGATGGCCTGCTCGAACCGCTCCGGCAACTGCCGCTTCGCGGCGCGCCGCCCCTGGCCGACGATGATCTGCGCGGGGATGTCGCGCCAGTAAACAGTGGTCACAAGCGGCATGGCGGGGTCCTGTCTCACGGGGGAAAGCATCATTCGGCGCGCACGCCGCGCCGCGCACGGGCGCGACGCTGCGGGGCGGATTCGCGACAATTTTTTGCGCCACGTTGATCGGCGCCGCATTGCACCCTATTGTGCGCAGCCTCAGCGGCGCAGACAAGGGCGGCGCGACGTCAGGGGAGCGCGCTTCATGGACGATCAGGCGAAGGCGACGCGCGCGCCCAGCATATCCTTCGAGTTCTTTCCGCCCAAGACGCCCGCCGCTGCGCTGAACCTGTGGCGGTCGGTCGAGCGGCTGGCGCCGCTGGGGCCGAAGTTCGTGTCGGTCACCTATGGCGCTGGCGGCACGACGCGCGAGCGCACGCTGGGCGCGGTCGCCGCGATCCGTGAGCGGGCGCGGCTGGAGGTGGCCGGGCACCTCACCTGCGTCGGCGCGACGCGCGCGGAGACGCTGGCGGTGGCGCGCGCCTACCGCGCCGCAGGCTGTGCGCGCATCGTGGCGCTGCGCGGCGACCCGCCGAAAGACGCAGGCCGCTTCACGCCGCACCCGGACGGATTCGCCTCGTCGCTGGAGCTGATCGAGGCGCTGGGGCGCGAGGGCGGCCACCATATCACCGTCTCCGCCTATCCCGAGACGCACCCGGAGGCCGCCTCGCCGCAGGCCGACATCGACATGCTCAAGCGCAAGATCGACGCGGGCGCGGCAGATGCGATCACGCAGTTCTTCTTCGACAACGCCACCTTCCTGCGGTTCCGCGACGCCTGCGCGAAGGCCGGGATTTCGGCGACGATCATGCCAGGCATCCTGCCGGTCGAGAATTTCGAGAAGATGCGCCGCTTCGCCGAAGGCTGCGGCGCCAGCGTGCCCGACTGGATGGCGCGCGCCTTCGCCAACACCCAGACCGAGGAGGAGGCGCGGCTGCTGTCGGTCTCCATCGCCACGGCGCAATGCACCGGGCTGATGGCGGAGGGTGTGGCGCACCTGCACCTCTACACCCTCAACAACCCCGACCTGCCCTATGACGTCTGTCAGGCGATCGGCGTGGCGCCGCAGGCGGACCGCGTGGCGATGGCGGGCGGGGCCTGAACGTCAGCCCCGCGCTTGCCGCGCGCGGCGCGCTCGGTTACTCAAGTGTTATGGATAACCAGGCGGGGCAGAGTGGCGAGGTGGTGGCGCAAGAGCGGCGCCAGTCGGCGCCACGAAAGGCGCAACCGCTTGCGGCGATTGACCTTGGCACCAACAACTGCCGCCTGCTGGTGGCGCGGCCCAACCCCGACGGCTTTCAGGTGATCGACAGCTTCAGCCGCGCGGTCAGGCTGGGTGAGCGCGTCGAGGAGACCGGCGTGCTCAGCCCCGCCGCCATGGATCGCGCGGTCGAGGCGCTGGGGGTCTGCGCCGAAAAGATCCGCCGCAACGGCGTACGCCGGATGCGCGCGGTGGCGACCGAGGCCTGCCGCCGCGCGATCAACCGGCATCAGTTCGTCGAGCGGGTGCGCGTCGAGACCGGTCTGCGCATGGACGTGATTTCGGCGGAGGAGGAGGCCCGGCTGGCGGTGGCCGGCTGCGCGCCGCTGCATGAGGCCGACGCCGATCATCTGCTGGTGGTGGACATCGGCGGCGGCTCGACCGAGATGATCTGGATCGATCTCAGCGGCACGCCCCCCCACCTGCGCGGGCGGCTGCTGATGGCGCTGGCGCCCGCGCGGCGCGGCGCGCTCAACGCCGACGACCGCGCCCGCGCGGCGGCGGCGCATATCGTGGACTGGGTGTCGGCGCCGCTGGGGGTGGCGACGCTGCACGCGCGCTTTCGGCATCTGACCGACGCGCGGGCGCGTTATGACGCGATGCGGGCGTGTTTCGAGGCGGAGGTCGCGGCCTTCGCCCCCTACGCCCGCCGCACCGGCGGCGCGCCGGGTGCGTTCCAGATCATCGGCGCGTCGGGCACGGTGACGACGCTGGCCGGGGCGCACCTGGGCCTGCGCCGCTATGATCGCAACCGCGTGGACGGCATGTGGCTGCCGGTGGCGGGGGCGATGGCGATGATCGAGGAACTGGTGGCGCTGGACGACTTGGCGCGCGAGAGTCACCCCGGCATCGGCGCCGACCGCTCGCTGCTGATCGTGGCGGGCGCGGCGATTCTCGCCACGATCCTGGCGCTGTGGCCGACCGAAAAGCTGCGCGTGGCCGACCGTGGCCTGCGTGAGGGGCTGCTCTATGGTCTGATCGGCGAGGGCATGGCCCCCGCGCGGCGGCTCTGATGGCCGAGGGCGACAAGGGCGCGCGCACGCTCAAGACGCGGGTGAAAACCGCGAAGGGCCGCAAGATCAGCTCCACGCTGTGGCTCGCGCGCCAGCTCAACGACCCGTATGTGCAGCGCGCCAAGCGCGAGGGCTATCGCGCCCGCGCGGCCTACAAGCTGATCGAGATCGACGAGAAGCGCCGCTTTCTGGTGCCCGGCGCCCGCGTGGTCGATCTGGGCTGCGCGCCGGGCGGCTGGCTTCAGGTCGCGGTCAAGCGGGTCAACGCGCTGGGCGAGAAGCAGGGCAAGGCGCGCGGCACGGTGCTGGGGGTGGACATCCAGCCGGTCGAGCCGGTGGCGGGCGCGACCATCCTGCTGCTGGATTTTCTGGACGAGGACGCCGACGCCCAGGTGAAGGCCGCGCTCGGCGGCCCGGCGGACGTGGTGCTGTCGGACATGGCGGCCTCGGCCAGCGGCCACCGCGCCACCGACCACCTCAAGATCATGGCGCTGTGCGAGGCGGCGGCGCATTTCGCCTTCGACGTGCTGACGCCCGGCGGCGCCTTTGTCGCCAAGGTGTTGCAGGGCGGGGCGGAGAACACCATCCTTGCGCTGCTCAAGCAACGCTTCACCAGCGTCGCCCATGTCAAACCCCCCGCCAGCCGCAAGGACAGCGCCGAGATGTATGTGGTCGCCACCGGGTTCCGGCCGGCGCCGGACCGCGAGGGCGAGGCCGCTATCAGCTGAGGTCGCCGACCCGGCTGCTGGCCCGCGACAGCCGTCGCGCCAGCATGCGCGCGATATAGGCGTTCAAGTCGCGCGCAAGCGCCGGGTCCGCTTCGGACAGCGCCGCGTAGCGTTCGGCGGTGAGCCTTCGCACGACGCTGTCGCGGGCCGCGACGATCGACGCGCTGCGCGCCGCGCCGGTCAGCAGCCCGATCTCTCCGACCAGCGCGCCGGGCAGGAAAACGGCGATGTTGACCTCGTCTCCGCCCGGCGTCCGGCGCGACGCCTGGAGGCGGCCCTCGAGCAGGATCAGCAGAAAGTCGGACGGCTCGCCCTCGTGAAAGATCGTGCCGCCTGCGGAAACGGTTTCGGGCGCCTCCAGCCACGCGTCGGCGATCAAGGCGACCGGGCGCAAAAGATCTTCCGGCGTGTCGTCGCGAGGCGCATCGGCTGGCGGCGGGGCGTCGGCCTCCTCCTCGATGGCGAGAATAGCGTCATCGAACGTCGCATGGCGCGCCGCCTGATCGAACAGACGCATGATGGCGAACCGGCGAAGCAGCGACGGCCGCGCGCCGACCAGCATGATCCGCATGCCCTGCGCCGCCGCCAGCGACTCGATTCGCCGCAGAGCGAAGGCGCCCGATGCGTCAACGCCCGCTACCCGGCCCATCTGAAGGACCAGTGTTTCGGGCGGGTCGCGTTGCGCGGCGATGGCGTCGCGCAGACGGCGATGGATGCGGTCCGCGACGCCGAAGAACAGATAGCCGGTCAGCGTCGCGACCAGCGTCCGGTCCAGCGGCCCCGCGACGGAACGCCCGGCGCCGTCGGCGCCTTCTACGATCGACTGGTAAGACGACCCCGACGCGATGCGCAGCACCGGATCGACGCGCGCATAGCCTATCGCGAAGATCACCGCCGCCGTCAGCACGCCCACGCCGACCGCTTCGAGAAAGCCGACGAAGCCCGCGACCGCCAGCATCAGCGCGACGACGGCGAAGTCCTCCACCGGCATCCGTCGCCGCTCGACCCACAGCCACTGATAGAGAAAATCGAAGCCGATATAGGCGATGGCGGCGGCGAAAACCATGACCGGCAGCGCGGCGAGCAGCGCGGCGCCGAACATCAGAACCGCCGCGCCGAGCGCGGCGACGCCGACGCCGATCCAGCGCGTGTTGACGCCGGTGAGCTTGCGCGCCAGCAGGGTCTCGCCAAGGATGTGGTGGCCCACCAGCCCGCCCCCCAGCGCGGCGAGGGCGTTGCCGGCGGCGACAGCGCGCAGGTCACGGTCGAGATCGAGCGGCGTCTGCGTCTCAACCGACAGCGCGGAGACGTTCAGGGTGGCGCCGATCACGGCGAGCAGCGCCACGAGCGCGATGGTCGGCGCCTCCCGCCAGATCTGGGCGTAGTCGGCCCTGCCTGTCAGATCTGGGTCAAGGATGGTCGTCAGGCCAAAGCCGTCGTCGAAGGGGCCGAGCAGAAGCCCGGCCTGAGACGCCTCTGCAAGGTCAGTGTCGCTGAGCCCCAGCCAGCCGTAGAACAGCGCCAGCAACAGCGCGAAGCTCGCGGGAACGATGCTGTCGTCGCCGCGCCAGCGCGCGAGCGCGACGATGGCGGCGCCCGCCGACAGCGCGAGCGCTGTGCGTTGCGCGTCCAGCGATCCCTCATCCCAGGGCCACGGGGCCGCCATCTCCGCCGCGCCGCGCACCAGCAACAGGCCGGTCGCGGTCAGAAAGCCGCCCATCACGGTGTGCGGGACGAAGCGCACGATCCTGCCCAGCCGGAAATGCGCCGTCGCGAGCAACGCGACGGCGGTGGTCAGCGATGTCAGCGCGATCAGCATGAAGACGGTGGCGAACAGCGTCTCTCCATCGCCGGGGCCCATGCGGGCGGCGATGGCGGCGGCGGCGACCGCCAGCGCGACGGTCGTCGCGTCCTGCGGATGGCAGATCGCGCCGCGATAGGACAGGCCCCAGGCCGACGCGACGCCCAGCGCGGCTGCGGCGAAAAGGGCCAGGCCGATCCCCTGCTGGCGATACGCCGCAAGATCGCCGGAAAAGATCAGGCTGACCAGCCCGATGGCCGCTGTGGTCGCCAGCGCGCCGACCATCAGCCCAGCCGCGACGCGCACCGCCGCGCGCGCAAGATCACCAGCCAGCGCGCCTGCGCTCACGCCATGCCCCCGGTCAAGCCGTCAGCCGCGCGCCGCCGCCCGCTCGTCATGCACCTGCCGCGCCATCGCGCGCTTCAGCGTGATCGACCAGACCAGCACGCCGACCGAGACGATGCCGATCAGGATGGTGGCCACGGCGTTGATCTCGGGCGTCACGCCCAGCCTGACGGAGGAGAAGATCTTCATCGGCAGCGTGGTCGAGCCGGGGCCGGCCAGAAAGCTGGCGATCACCAGATCGTCGAGCGACAGGGTGAAGCTCAGCAGCCACCCCGCCACGATGCCCGGCGCGATCAGCGGCAGGGTGATGCGGAAGAACACCGTGCCGGGCCGGGCGCCGAGGTCCATCGCCGCCTCCTCCACCGAACTGTCGAACCCCGCCAGCCGCGCCTGCACCACCACCGCGACATAGCACATCGAGAAGGTCGCGTGCGCGATCACGATGGTGAACAGGCCCCGGTCCACCGACACCGCGATGAAGGTCAGCAGCAGCGACAGCCCGGTGATGACCTCGGGCATCACCAGCGGCGCCAGCACCATGCCGGAGAACAGCGTGCGCCCGAAGAACTTCGGGATCCGCGCCAGCGCCACCCCCGCCAGCGTGCCGAGGATCGCCGCCAGCGTCGAGGCGAACACCGCCAGCATCAGCGAGATGCGCGCGGCGTCCATCAGCCCGCGGTTCGACCACAGCTCCTGATACCACTTGAACGAAAACCCAGACCAGACAGTGACAAGGCGGCTTTCGTTGAAGCTGTAGATGATCAGAATCAGGATTGGCGCATAGAGGAACGTGAACCCCAGGATCAGCGAGACCCGGTGCGACCAGCCGAAATACGTCATCCCGCGCCCGCCTTGTTGGCCATCCGTTGAAACAGCATGATCGGCGCCACCAGCACCACCAGCAGCACCACCGCCACTGCCGAGGCCAGCGGCCAGTCGCGGTTGGCGAAGAACTCGTTCCACAGGGTGCGCCCGATCATCTGGGTGTTGGCGCCGCCCAGAAGCTCGGGGATCACGTATTCGCCCATCGCCGGGATGAACACCAGAAAGCAGCCCGCCGCGACGCCCGCCATCGACAGCGGCACGGTGATGCGGAAGAACGCCGTCCAGGGGCGGCAACCGAGGTCCGCCGCCGCCTCGATCAGCGTCATGTCCTGCTTCTCCAGCGCGGAATACAGCGGCAGCACCATGAACGGCAGGTAACTATAGACGATGCCGATATAGACCGCCCATTCGGTGTTGTGGATCACCAGCGGCTCATCGATCAGCCCCGCCGATTGCAGCGCCAGATTGAGCAATCCGTCGCGCTTGAGGATGCCGATCCACGCATAGACGCGGATCAGGAACGAGGTCCAGAACGGCAGGATCACCAGCATCAGCAGCGCGCCCTGCCACTGCTTCGGCGCGCGCGCCATGGCGTAGGCGATGGGATAGCC
>CAZRFB010000516.1:0-3847 GCA_964599185.1 uncultured Rhodobacterales bacterium
GCTCGACAACGTGACCGACTATCTCAACTATGTCGTCGTGCCGGCGATGATGATCTACTGGTTCGGCATGGTGCCCGACGGATTGGAGATCTATGCCGCCGCCGCGATTCTGGCGGTCTCGACCTATACTTTCGCCAACGCGGGGGTGAAGTCGCAGGATTATTACTTTGTCGGCTTTCCCGCCGTGTGGTCGCTGGTGGTGCTGTATTTCCACGTGTTGCAAACCGAGCCGCTCACCAACCTGATCGTGATCGGGGTATGTTGCGTGCTGACCTTCGTGCCGTGGAAATACGTCCATCCGTTCCGGGTGCGCGACTGGCGCCCGGTGACGATCCCGATGACGGTGCTGTGGGCGGCGACCTCGCTGCGGCTGGTGCTGATCGACCCGGACGGCGGCAAGATCCGCGAGGCGTCGCCGCTGGTGTTCTGGCTATGGGTGGGCGCGTCGCTGTATTTCGCCGCGCTGTCGGCGTGGCGCTCGCTGCGGCCGGAGCCGCCCGCGCCCTGACGCAGCGCCGGGCCTATCCGCTCCGGTCGGCCCGCTGCGGGGTCGCCGCGCCGTTCAGGAACACGTCGAGCGCCCGCTCCAGCCGCGCCTCGGCTTCCGCGGCGCTGAGCGGCGCGGCGTCGGGGTCGATCAGCGGGTCGAGCGGGCTGGCGCAGACCATGTCGCACAGCAGATGCGCCGTGGCGTCCACGTCACCGGCGACGATCTCGCCATTTTCGACGGCGCGCGATAGCTCCTCGGCGACGGTCCGGCGCACCGCGCGCGGGCCTTCGCGCAGGAAGGCGCGGGCGAGGTCGGGGTGGCGCGGCGCCTCGGCGATGATCGCGCGCAGCACGGTGAGCCGGGTCTGGGAGGCGCCGTCCTCCACCTCGCGCCGCAGCAGCCGCCGCAACCGCGCGCGCAGCGGCAGCGCGCGCTCATCGGCGGTGAGCGGGCGGACAAAGGCGGCGCGCAGCCGCCGCACCCAGGCCTCGAACAGCGCGTCGCGGCTGGGATAGCAGGCGTAGAGCGTGCGCTTCGACATCGCGGCGGCGCGGGCGATGGCGGCCATGCTGGCGCCCTGCAACCCCTTCGTTGCGACAACCTGTTCTATCGCATCGAGAATCCGCGCCTCGCGCTCCGCGCCCGTCAGCTGGGCCGGGCGCCCTCGGCGCGCAGACGGGCTCCCGGCGGCGTCTGGCGTCGCGTGTGCTGGCTGCGAGAGGGTCATCAGCGGCGCGTCTCCCCCGGTTGCTTCAACGTGCTTGCAAAAGACACTCTATCGGCTAATTAGGAAACCTGCCAGTTTCTGAATTACGCGCGGCGCACGCGAAGGAGCGACGGGATGAAGCGGGGAATGACGGCGCCGGGGCGGCGATGGTCCGGGCTGGCGCGCGCGCTGGGTCTCTGCGCGGCGCTGTGCGCGGCGCCCGCCGTCGCGCAGGCGCCGGGCGGCGGCGCGCGCCCGCCTGCGGCGGTGACGGTGGTCACGCTGCAGCCGCAGGACGTGACCGTGACGGCGACGCTGCCCGGCCGCGTGGTCGCCTCCGGCGTCGCCGAGGTGCGCCCGCAGGTCGATGGCATCATCACCGCGCGCCTGTTTGACGAGGGCGCCGACGTGCGGCTGGGCGAGCCGCTCTACCAGATCGGGCCGGAAAGCTATCGCGCGCGTCTGGCGGCGGCGGCGGCGCGGGTGAAGCAGGCCGAGGCGCGGGTCCGCGCGGCGGAGCGGCAGGCCGAGCGGGTGCAGTCGCTGATCGAGCGCAAGGTCGCCAGCGAGCAGAACGCCGACGACGCCATCGCCGAGCGCGACACCGCCGCCGCCGCGCTGGCGGTGGCCGAGGCAGACCAGCTCGCCGCCGAGATCGAGCTGGAGCGCACCACGATCGGCGCGCCGCTGAGCGGGGTGATCGGGCTGTCGCAGACCACGCAGGGCGCGCTTGTCACCAGCGGGCAGGCGCAGCCGCTGGCGGTGATCCGCGCGCTCGATCCGGTCTATGTCGATGTGACGCAATCGGCGGCGGAGCTGATCGCCTGGCGGCGCGGCGCGACGGCGGAGCGGCTGAGCGGCGCCGAGCAGACCGTGTCGCTGCGGCTGGCGGACGGCGGAACCTACGCGCACACTGGCCAGCTGACCGCCGCCGAGCCGTTCGTGGACGCGCTGACCGGCGTGGTCACGCTGCGGCTGTCGTTCGCCAACCCCGACAGGCTTTTGCTGCCGGGAATGTATGTGCAGGTCGAGGTGCCGCAGGCGGTGGCGCGCGGGGTGATCCTGGCGCCGCAGCAGGGCGTGTCGCGCGACGCGCGCGGCCAGCCGACCGCGCTGGTGGTGGGCGCCGACAACGTGGTGGAGGCGCGGGTGCTGGAGGTGCTGCAGGCGCGCGGCGCCGACTGGGTGGTGACCAAAGGGCTTGAGGCCGGCGACCGGCTGATCGTGGAGGGGCTGCAAAAGGCGCGGCCCGGCGCGACGGTCGCGCCCGAAGAACGTGCGGCGGCGGCGCCCGTCGCCGCCGCGTCGCGCTGAGCGAGGGGAACCCGATGGCCGGCTATTTCATCGACCGCCCGGTGTTCGCCTGGGTGATCGCGATCCTCATCATGGGGGTCGGCGCGCTGGGGATCCTGTCGCTGCCGGTGGCGCAGTATCCCCAGATCGCGCCGCCCTCGGTCAGCGTGACCGCCACCTATCCCGGCGCCTCGGCCGAGACGGTCGAGAACACCGTGACGCAGGTGATCGAGCAGCAGATGACCGGGCTGGACGGCCTGCGCTATCTCAGCTCCAGCTCCACCGCCGCCGGGTCGGCGACCGTGACGCTGACCTTTCAGACCGGCACGGACGCCGACATCGCGCAGGTGCAAGTGCAGAACAAGCTGGCGCAGGCCTCCGCCCTGTTGCCTGAGCCGGTGCAGCGGCAGGGCGTGACGGTGCGCAAGTCCTCCGCCGGGTTCCTGCTGGTGGTGGCGCTGATTTCGCAGGACGGCGCGCTGGAGCAGGCCGACCTCTCCGATTACCTCGTCTCCAACATCGTCGATGAGATCAGCCGCGTCGGCGGCGTCGGCGAGGTGCAGGTGTTTGGCGCGCCTTATGCGATGCGGATCTGGCTCGATCCGTCGAAACTGGCGGCCTACGAGCTGGCGCCCAGAGACGTGATCGCCGCCGTGGGGGCGCAGAACGCGCAGATCTCGGCGGGGCAGTTCGGCTCGCTGCCGTCGGTGGAGGGCCAGCAGCTCAACGCCACCGTCACCGCGCAGTCGCTGCTGCGCACGCCGCAGGATTTCGAGCAGATCGTGCTGCGCGCCCAGACCGACGGCGGGCTGGTGCTGCTGAAGGATGTCGCCCGCGTCGAGGTCGGCGCCGAACGCTACCAGACCATCTCGCGCTTCAACGGCCAGCCTGCGGCGGGCATGGCGATCAGGCTGGCCAGCGGCGCCAACGCGCTGGACACGGCGAACGCGGTGAAGGCCCGGCTGGAGGAGCTGAAGGCGTTCTTCCCCGAGGGCGTGGTCCACACCATCCCCTACGACACCACGCCGTTCATCACGATCTCGATCGAGGAGGTGGTCAAGACGCTGTTCGAGGCTGTCGGCCTGGTGTTTCTGGTGATGCTGCTGTTCCTGGGCAACCTGCGCGCCACGCTGATCCCGACGCTGGCGGTGCCGGTGGTCCTGCTGGGCACGTTCGGCGTGCTGGCGGCGGCGGGCTTCACCATCAACACGCTGACCATGCTGGCGATGGTGCTGGCGATCGGCCTGCTGGTGGACGACGCCATCGTGGTGGTCGAGAACGTCGAGCGCATCATGGAGGAGGAGGGGCTGTCGCCCCGCGACGCCACCCGCAAGAGCATGGGCCAGATCACCGGCGCG
>CAZRFB010000517.1:0-2952 GCA_964599185.1 uncultured Rhodobacterales bacterium
GACGGCACCACCTTCCGCGCCCCCGGCGCCAACCGCACCTACACGCTTCTCGAGGCCGCCGACCTTGCGCGCGCACGCGGGCGCAGCGACCTTCTGTCCCACGCTGCCGAGGCGACGCTGCCGGGCCGGTCCTACCCCAACGGCGCCCATGTCGCCGAGGTGGAGGTGGACCCGGACACGGGGCGGGTGGAGGTCGTCGCCTATACCGTCACCGATGATTTCGGCACCCTCGTGAATCCCCAGTTCGCCGAAGGCCAGGTGCACGGCGGCATCGCGCAGGGGATCGGTCAGGCCCTCATGGAACATGTCGGCTATGACGATCAGGGCCAGCTTTTGACAGCAAGCTTCATGGACTACGCCATGCCGCGCGCGTCCGATCTGGTGATGGTCAACATCGACAGCTCGTGCAACACGCCCTGCACCCACAACCCGCTGGGGGTGAAGGGCTGCGGCGAGGCGGGCGCCATCGGCTCGCCGCCCGCCTTCGTCAACGCCGTGATCGACGCGCTGAGCGAGCGCGGCGTCGAGCACATCGACATGCCGCTGACGCCGCGCGCGGTGTGGGAGGCGCTGCAGGGCGCCCGCCCCGCCGTGGCCGCCGAATAAGGGAGAAACCTTGCATGTATGACTTTCAGTATATCCGCCCCGCGTCTGTCGCCGACGCGGTGAAGGCGCTGGCGTCGGAGGACGCGCAGGCGCTCTCCGGCGGCCAGACGCTGCTGCCGACGCTGAAGCAGCGGCTGGCGCGGCCCAGCGCGCTGGTCGATCTCACCAAGATCGCCGATCTGGTGGGGATCAGCGTCGGCGCTGATACGGTGACGGTGAAGGCCGCCACCACCCACGCGGCGGTGAGCGCGCATGAGGGGTTGCGCAAGGCGATCCCGGCGCTCGCCGCGCTCGCCGGGCATATCGGCGATCCGCAGGTGCGCAACCGGGGCACCATCGGCGGCTCGGTGGCCAACGACGATCCCGCCGCGTGCTATCCCGCCGCCGTGTTGGGCCTCGGCGCGACGGTGATCACCAATGCGCGCGAGATCGCTGCGGACGACTTTTTCCAGGGCATGTTCACGACGGCGCTGGAGGAAGGCGAGATCATCACCGCCGTCCGCTTCCCGATCCCGCAGGCGGCGAACTATCAGAAGTTCCTCCAGCCGGCCTCGCGTTTCGCGCTGACCGGCGTGTTCGCAGCCCGCTTCGCCAGCGGCGCGCGCGTCGCGGTGACCGGCGCCGCCGACACCGGCGTGTTCCGCTGGACCGAGGCGGAGAAAGCGCTGTCGGCCAACTGGTCGCCCGACGCGGTGGCGGGCCTCAGCGTATCGCCCGACGGGATGCTGGGCGACATCCACGCCTCGCCCGAATACCGCGCGCATCTGGTCACGGTGATGACCCGGCGCGCCGTCGCCGCCGCCTGAGCGCGGCGAACCGCGCAAAGGGGCGGCGCCGCAGGGCGCCGCCCCTTTTCGTTGGCGCGGCCCGGATGCCTCGGCGCTGCGTCGCCTGATTGCCCGCCTGCGCTTGACGATCGGCTGACTGGCGGCTCACGTTTCCCTCCTAAACCGCGCGGCGCGGCCCGAAGGCCGTCAGGTAAGGAGGACCAGATGACGACCCGTTTCATCCGTATCGCCGCAGCGGCCGCGCTGGCGGCGCTTGCGCTCCCGGCTCTCGCGGACGCGGCGCTGGATCGCGGCGCCTATCTCGCGCGCATCATGGACTGCGGCGGCTGCCATACGCCCACCGGCCCGGACATGGCCCCCGACGAGACCCGTTTTCTGGCGGGCGGGGCGTTCGGCTTCGGCCTGCCCGGCCTCGGCGTGTTCTACCCCCCCAACCTGACCCCGGACATGGAGACCGGCCTCGGCGCCTGGAGCGCGGCGGAGATCGTCGCCGCGCTGCGCACCGGGGTCCGCCCCGACGGGCGGGAGCTTGCGCCGATCATGCCCTGGCGCTCCTACGCCGCGATCACCGACGAGGATGCGCAGGCGCTGGCGCGGTATCTCAAGTCGCTGACGCCCATCGTCAACGCGGTTCCCGGCCCGGTCGCCGACGGCGCGGCCGCGCCCGCGCCATATCTGGCGATGGTCTTGCCGCACTAGAGCGCGGCGCCCGCGCGCGCCGTTTGACAAACCGCGCGCGCCCGGCAAGTCTCTGCCCACAAGAAAAAACGTCAGGGGAGAGACGCACATGAACCGTTCCATCGGCGCGATGGTCTGCGCCGCGATGCTGGGCTTCGCCGCCCTGCCCGCGCAGGCCGAAACCACGCTGCGCGTGACGCTGCAACTGCCGCTCGCCAGCCACCTCGGCCAGAATCTGCTGGTGTTCAAGGAGGAGATCGAAAAGACCTCCGACATCACCGTGGAGATCTACGACAGCGCGCAGCTCTACAAGGACAACGAGGTGCCCGAGGCGGTGGGTTCGGGCCAGATCGAGATGGGGGTGGCGTCGCTGGCGCGCTATGTCGGCGACATCCCGGCGGTGGACATCTTCTACATGCCGTTCGTGCTCGACAGCGAGGCCAAGGTGCGCGCCGCCGCAGCGCCCGGAAGCCCGGTGCGCGGCCCGCTCGACGCCGCGATCCTTGAGACCGGCGCGCGGGTGCTGTGGTGGCAGGCCTATGGCGGCAACGTGCTGCTCAGCAAGGGCGCAGCCCTGAAGGGCCCGGAGGATCTGCAGGGCAAGAAGGTGCGCGTATTCGGCAAGTGGCTGGGCGAGTGGGCCAGGGAGCTTGGCGGCGCGCCGACGCTGATCTCCGGCTCGGAGCAATTCCTCGCCTATCAGCGCGGCACCGTGGACATCGGCATGACCGGGCTTTCCGGCGTCTCCTCGCGCAAGCTGTGGGAGGTGATGGACGCCGTCACGCTGGTCAACAACGCCGACATCGAGTTCCTTGTGGTGATGAACGAGGATGTCTGGCAGGGCCTGACCGACGCCCAGCGCGCGGCGATCACCGCCGCC
>CAZRFB010000518.1:0-2821 GCA_964599185.1 uncultured Rhodobacterales bacterium
ACCCTTGGCGCCTGCGTCAGCTACGCCGACGCCTGGGGCGCGCTGGCGGCGCGCTGGCCAGCGATGGACGCGCTGCTGAGCCGCATCGGCGGCGCGCAGGTGCGCGCCATGGGCACCATCGGCGGCAACATCGCCAACGGCTCGCCGATCGGCGACATGCCCCCGCCACTGATCGCGCTGGGCGCGACGCTGACGCTGCGGCGGGGAGACCGGCGGCGCAGCCTGCCGCTGGAGGATTTCTTCCTCGACTACGGCAGGCAGGACCGGGCGCCGGATGAGTTCGTGGAAAGCGTCGCGATCCCCGCCCCCGACCCGCGCGACCGCTTCGCCGTCTATAAGATCTCCAAGCGCCGCGACGAGGACATCTCCGCCGTCTGCGCCGCGTTCCGGCTGCGGCTGGAGGGGGGCCGGGTGACGCAAGCGCGCCTCGCCTTCGGCGGCATGGCGGCGACGCCGAGGCGCGCGGCGGCGGCGGAGGCGGCGCTTGTGGGCCAGCCCTGGGACGCCGCGTCGGTTAAGGCCGCCGCCGCCGCGCTGGCGGGCGACTTCACGCCTTTGAGCGACTGGCGCGCCTCGGCGCAGTATCGCGCGACCGTCGCCGCCAACCTGCTGCAAAGGTTCCATCTGGAGACCACCGCGCCGGATATTCCCGCGCGGCTGACGCGGGCGGGGTGAGGGCGATGAACCGCGAGACGCCGATCACTGATACCGCGCCCGAAACCGCCCCCGAAACCGCCGCCCCTCGCGCGCACGAATCCGCCCGCCTGCACGTCACCGGGCGCGCCGAATACATCGACGACATCCCCACGCCCGCGGGAACGCTGCACGCCTGTCTGGGGCTGGCCGGCCGGGCGCACGCGCGCATCGCGGCGCTGGACCTTGGCGCGGTGCGCGCCCATCCCGGCGTTATCGGCGTGCTGACCGCCGCCGACATCCCCGGCGAGAACGACATCAGCCCCACCGGGCGCCATGACGAGCCGGTGTTCGCGACCGGCGTGGTCCAGTTCCACGGCCAGCCGATCTTCGCCGTGGTCGCCGAGACCCGCGCCATCGCCCGCGAGGCCGCCCTGAAGGCCGTGGTGACCTGCGCCGACCTGCCCCACGCCATCGACCTGAGCGACGCCGAGGCGCTGGACTATCCGCTCGTCACCGAGCCGCTGACCTTGCAACGCGGCGATGCGGCGGCGGCGCTGACGGGCGCGCGCCATCGCATCGACGGCGAGATGCGCATCGGCGGGCAGGACCATTTCTATCTGGAGGGCATGATCGCGCTGGCGATCCCCGGCGAGGACGGCGCGATGGTGGTGCATTCCTCCACCCAGCACCCCAGCGAGATCCAGCACATGGTGGCGCATGTGCTGAACGTGCCGAGCAACCACGTCACGGTGCTGGTGCGCCGGATGGGCGGCGGCTTCGGCGGCAAGGAGACGCAGGGCAACATCTTCGCCTGCGTCGCGGCGCTGGCGGCGCGCAAATGGGGCCGCGCGGTCAAGATCAGGCCGGATCGCGACGACGACATGATCGCCACCGGCAAGCGCCACGACTTCCGGGTGCGCTACAGCGTCGGCTTCGACGACGCGGGCGTGATCGAAGGCGTAAAGGCGGAGTTCGCCGCGCGCTGCGGCTTTTCCGCCGACCTCTCCGGCCCGGTCACCGACCGGGCGCTGTTTCACGCCGACAACGCCTATTACTACCCCGCCGTGCGGCTGACCTCGAAGCCGCTGAAAACCAACACCGTCTCCAACACCGCTTTTCGCGGCTTCGGCGGCCCGCAAGGGGTGCTGGGGGCGGAGCGGATCATCGAGGAGATCGCCTACGCCCTGGGCCGCGACCCGCTGGAGATCCGCAAGGCCAACTTCTACCGCGAGGGGCGCGACGTGACGCCCTATCACCAGCGCGTCGAGGACAACATCCTGCCGCGCCTGATCGCCGCGCTTGAGGCGTCGTCGGACTACGCCGCCCGCCGCCGCGCCGTGCTGGCGTTCAACGAGGCCAGCCCGGTGATCCGGCGCGGCATTGCGCTGACGCCGGTCAAGTTCGGCATCAGCTTCACCGCCACCTGGTACAACCAGGCCGGCGCGCTGGTCCACGTCTATCAGGACGGCTCGGTGTTGGTCAGCCACGGCGGCGCCGAGATGGGCCAGGGCCTGCACACCAAGGTTCAGGGCGTGGCGGCCGACGCCTTCGGGCTTGCCCCCGACCGCGTGCGCGTCACCGCCACCGCCACCGACAAGGTGCCCAACACGTCGGCCACCGCCGCCTCCTCCGGCGCCGACCTCAACGGCATGGCGACGCTGGACGCCTGCGCGCAGATCACCGCCCGCCTTGCGGCCTTCGCGGCGGAAAGATGGGGCGGCGGCGCAAGCGACGTGGCGTTCAGCGGCGGCGCCGTGCAGGTCGCGGGCCGCGCGATCCCGTTCGCCGAGGTGGTCAAGGCCGCCTACATGGCGCGCGTCCAGCTCTCATCCGCAGGGTTCTACAAGACCCCGAAAGTGCACTGGGACCGGGCGAAGGGAACCGGGCGGCCGTTCTACTATTACGCCTATGGCGCGGCGGTCTCCGAGGTCGCCATCGACACGCTGACCGGCGAATATCAGGTCGAGCGGGTGGACATCCTGCACGACGTGGGCCGCTCGCTGAACCCCGCGATCGACCTCGGCCAGGTCGAGGGCGGCTTCATCCAGGGCATGGGCTGGCTGACCACCGAGGAATTGTGGTGGGACAAGGCGGGCCGCCTGCGCACCCACGCGCCCTCCACCTACAAGATACCGCTGGCGTCGGACCGCCCGCGCGTCTTCAACGTGGCGCTCGCCGACTGGTC
>CAZRFB010000519.1:0-10111 GCA_964599185.1 uncultured Rhodobacterales bacterium
AAGGCCCATGCCGGCCAGCATGGTCGGCCCGATGCCCACGGCGGTCTCGATCTCGCGGTGGATGCCGAACTGGCGCACGATGCGCATCAGCGCCAGCGGGATGACGATCGCCTTGAAGATCAGCGCGATGGCCGCCGTCACATACAGATGGCCCGCGTCCTGGATATAGGCCTGCCACGTCACCGACAGCGTCAGCGCCAGCGCGTGCAGCGCGTAGATGTTGATCAGCGCATAAAGCCGATCCTGATACAGCATCATGAAGCTGACCAGCACCAGCCCGCCGGCCAGCATATGCGCGATGTCGAAGGCGATGTTGCCCATCAGAGGCTCCGCGACACGAACAGCAGCAGCGTCGCCAGCAGCCCCAGCATCAGCGCGACGCCCAGGAACTGCGGCACGCGGAACACCCGCATCTTGGCGATCGAGGTCTCGAACAGCGCCAGCAGCGCGCCGCCTGCGGCCAGCTTGGCCAGCCACGCGGCCACGCCGTAGAAATGCGCCGCCACGCCGTCGCCGGGCGCCGCCAGCGCCCAGGGCGCGAACACGCAGGCGATCAGCGACAGATAGAGCAGCAGCTTTATCTGCGACGCCAGCTCGATCATCGCAAGGTGGCGGCCGGAATACTCCAGCACCATCGCCTCGTGCACCATGGTCAGCTCAAGATGCGTGGCGGGGTTGTCCACCGGGACGCGCGCGTTCTCGGCCAGCGCCACGATCACCAGCGCCACCAGCGCCAGCCCCAGCGAAAAGCGCAAGCCCACCTCCGGCGACGCCATGTAGGCCACCACGGTCGAGAGCTGCGTCGATCCCGCCACCAGCGCCAGCGTGAAGATGATCAGCAGCATCGCAGGCTCGGCCAGCGAGGCGATCATCACCTCGCGGCTTGATCCGATGCCGCCAAAGCTGGTGCCCACGTCCATCCCCGCCAGCGCCAGAAAGAACCGCGCCGAGCCCAGCAGCGCCACGATGGCGATCAGGTCGGCGGTCCAGCTGAAGCTAAGCCCGATCGCAAACGTCGGCACCAGCGCGGCGGCGACCCATGTCGCGGCGAAGATCAGATAGGGCGTCGCGCGGAACAGCCACGAGGCGTTGTGCGCCAGCACCACCTCCTTGCGCATCAGCCGCGCGAGATCGCGGTAAGGTTGCCACACCGGGGCGCCGACCCGCCGCAACAGCCGCGCCTTGACCTTGCGCGTCACCCCGGTCAGCAGCGGCGCCAGCGCCAGCACCAGCGCCATCTGCGCGCCCTGCACGATCGCCCCGAGGATCATGTCCATAGCGCAAGCACCGTCAGCAGCGACACCAGCGCGATGAACACAAGGCTCAGATAGCGCCGGATGGTGAGGAATTGCAGCACGTTCAGCCGCTCGGCGGCGAAATGCACCGCGCCGGTCAGCGGCGCGTAGAGCGTATCCCACACCCGGTCGCGGCTGTCGGCGCGATGGCTCGCCGGGCGGGTGTCGCCGGGCGCGGGCATGTCCACATGCTCGGCGGCGTCGAACGCCATGGTGCCGAACACCCGGCGCAGCGGCTGGGCGAAGCTGGCGGCGCTGTATTGCATGGTCGCGTCCACGTCGGGAAAGCCGCAGCCCCAGGCGGGCGCACGGCGCAGCGCGCGCGAGGCGTAGCGGTGCACGACCCAGGTGGTCAGCGTGGCGGAGATCGCGATGAACGCCAGCACCAGCAGGCCGTTATAGCTGCTGCGGCTCTCGGCGATGGGGATGATCGACAGCCAGTCCGCGTCGCCCTGCATCGGCATCCGCGCGCCGCCCAGCAGGATCGACACCGGCGCCAGCGCGTCGATCACCAGCCCCGGCAGCACCCCCGCGACCACGCACAGGCCCGCCAGCGCGATCATCGCGGCGCGCGAGAAGCGGTCCACTTCATGCGCCTGCGTCGCCGCCGCCGCGCGCGGCTGGCCGAGAAAGCTGATCCCGTAGGCCCGCACGAAACACGCCGCCGCCAGCGCCGCCGCCAGCGCCAGCAGACCGCCCACCGCCGGCACCATGATCTTCAGGCCCCATTGCGGCAGATCGGGGCTTTCGATCACCGCCTGGAACAGCAGCCACTCCGAGGCGAAACCGTTCAGCGGCGGCAGCGCCGAGATCGCCACGCAGCCGACCAGAAACACCACGCTGGTCACCGGCATCCGGTGAATCAGCCCGCCCAGCTTCTCCATGTCGCGGGTGCCGGTCGCGGTCAGCACCGCGCCGGCGCCGAAGAACAGCAGGCTCTTGAAGAACGAATGGTTCAGCACGTGAAACAGCGCCGCCGTCAGCGCCAGCGCGGCCGGGGCGGTCATGCCGTTGGCCTTGAACGCCAGCGCCAGACCAAGCCCCGCGAAGATCACGCCGATGTTCTCGATGGTGCTGTAGGCCAGCATCCGCTTGAGGTCGCGCTCCATCAGCGCGTGCAGGATGCCCAGCACCGCCGTCGCGCCGCCCAGAAACAGCACGATCATCCCGGCCCACCACGCAGGCTCGCCCAGC
This sequence comes from uncultured Rhodobacterales bacterium, assembly GCA_964599185.1. Classification (GTDB taxonomy): domain Bacteria; phylum Pseudomonadota; class Alphaproteobacteria; order Rhodobacterales; family Rhodobacteraceae; genus Rubrimonas. The sequence continues at coordinate 2,490 of CAZRFB010000519.1, forward strand.
AGGTCGAACACGATGCGGATGAAGCCATAGACCGCGACCTTGGTCATCACGCCGCTCATCAGCGCCGAGACGTGGCTGGGCGCCGCCGGATGCGCCAGCGGCAGCCATACATGCAGCGGCGCAAGGCCCGCCTTCGACCCCGCGCCCACCAGCGCCAGCGCCAGCGCGAAGGCCGCGATCACCGGCGAATGGCTGGCGGCGCGCATCGCGTCGAAGCTGTAGCCGCCCTCGGCCCCCGCCATCAGACCGAACGCCAGCAGCAGCGCAAAGCCGCCGAAACCCGCCATCATCAGATAGACATAGCCCGCGCGCGCGTTCTCCGGCTCGCGGTGGCTGGTCATCACCAGCGCCCAGGACGCCAGCGACATGAACTCCCACGCCAGCAGAAAGGCGAAGGCGTCGTCGGCCAGCGCCACCAGGTTCATCCCCGCCAGAAACGCGGCGTAGAACGGCAGCACGCGATACGGCGTCGCCTCGTGGCGGCCATAGCCCAGCGCATAGAGGCTCGCCAGCGCGCCGCCGAGGTTGACCACCACCAGAAAGAACGCGCTCAGCGCATCGACCCGGAAATTCGCGCCGATCCACGGCAGCCCCAGCGGCAGCGTGATCCGCGACGGCGCGCCCTGCGCCCCCAGCAGCGCCGACAGCGCCGCGAAGCAGGCGAGCGCCGACACCGCCAGCGTGGCGGCGTAGATCGTTCGCGTCGCGCGCGCCGCGTCGCGCCGCAGCGCCGCCAGCGCGACGGCGCCCGCGGCGATCAGCAGCAGCGCGGCGACGCAGAGCAGCAGGAACGCGACCGGCGCGATCATGGGCGGCCCTCCTGCGCGGCGCCGGCCTCAGCCGCCAGCGCGCGCGCCGCGTCGCCCGCCTTCAGCCGCACGCCGCGCCCGTCGCTCTGGCTGGCGGCGCCCTCGGCGATCAGCTCGACCCCCGCGCGGTCGAGCGCGGCGGTCAGCTTCATCAGCGAATCGACATTGCCCCGGATCAGCCCGTCGCTGGCCTCCATGCGCTGGATGGTCGGCGCCGACAGCCCCGCAAGCTCGGCCAGCTGGCGCTGGTCGAGGCCGAGAAGGGCGCGCGCGGCGCGCAACTGGGCGGCGGTGATCATGCGGGCGGTCGATTCGCGCCATGGGGTCAGGATTGATTTCTTATGGCTAGACCAATCATTGTCATGTTTCAAGCATCAAATAATACGTATGAGATGCAAGTCTTGCGACCCTGGGCGCGCGCGGCGCCGCCGCCCTTCCCAAAGCCGCCCCCATCGCGTAAGAGCCACGCTTTCCTGCGGCGCCGTCACCCCTGGAGGACCGCCGCTGACCCACAGAAGGAGCGACCCATGGGCGAGATGACCATTCTCGAAGCCACGGCGCGCGAGGGGACGGGCAAGGGGGCCGCCCGGACTGCGCGACGCAATGGCCAGGTGCCGGGCGTGATCTACGGCGGCGGCGAAGCCCCGCAGGCGATCAGCCTCAACTTCAACACGCTGCTGACGCTGCTGCGCCGGGGCAGGTTCATGTCCTCGCTGCACAACGTCAAGGTGGACGGCGCGGACAACCGCGTGGTGTGCCGCGCGGTGCAGCGCGACGTGGTGAAGGACATGCCGATCCACATCGACTTTCAGCGCCTCAGCGAGAAGTCGCGCATCAACCTGTTCATCCCGGTCGAGTTCCTCAATCAGGGGATTTGCCCCGGCATCAAGCGCGGCGGCACGCTGAACGTGGTGCGCCACGAAGTCGAGCTGAACGTGCTGGCCGGCGACATCCCCGAGAAGCTGGAGCTGGATCTGGCCGAGTGCCAGATGGGCGACGTGCTCAAGATCTCGTCGATCACGCTGCCGAAGGGCGTGACGCCGACGATCACCGACCGCGACTTCGTGATCTGCTCGATCGCCACGCCGGCCGGCTTTGTCGATGACGAGGAGGCTGAGGCCGAGGCCGCCGCCGCCGAGTCCGCCGCCGCCGAGTCCGCCGCCGCCGCAGTGTGATCTTTTCGACAGAGCCGCGCCAGGCTTCGCCGTGCTAGGCTTGACCGCGCCGTCCCCATGGGGCGGCGCGGTTTCTTGTTGTGACAGGCTCGCCCGATGAAGCTGTTCGTAGGCCTCGGCAACCCCGGATCGCGCTATGCCGACACCCGCCACAACATCGGCTGGATGGCGGTTGACGCCATCGCGCGCGCGCACGGCTTCGGGCCGGAGCGCGCGAAGTTCCAGGGCCGCCTCGCCGAGGGCGCGCTCGGGGCCGAGAAGGTGCTGATCCTGAAGCCCGAGACCTTCATGAACCTCTCCGGCCAGTCGGTGGGCGAGGCGCTGCGCTTTCTCAAGCTGACGCCCGCGGACGTGACGGTGTTTCACGACGAGCTTGATCTTGAGCCGGGACGGCTGCGCTGCAAGCAGGGCGGCGGCCACGCCGGGCATAACGGCCTGCGCTCGCTGCACCAGCACATCGGCCCCGACTACGCCCGCGTGCGGCTGGGCATCGGCCATCCCGGCGACAGGAACCGCGTCGCCGACTATGTGCTGCACCCGTTCCACAAGCTCGACCGCGCCTGGCTCGACCCGCTGCTCGACGGGATCGCGGAAGCCGCGCCAAAGCTGGCGGCGGGCGACGCGGCGGGGTTTCAGAACGCCGTGGCGCTGCGGGTCAATCCGCCCAAGGCGAAATCCGCCGCAAAACCGCCGCGCGCCGAGCCGCCGCAGAAGGACGCCCCGCAAGCAGCCCCTCATGCCGATCCGCAAGCCGATCCGGCGCCGGCGCCGGAAACCTCGCCTCTCGCGCGGTTGATGGCGCGGTTCTCGCGGGATTGACCGGCGCCCGCGCCGCGACGCACAAGGCGGGGGCGCACGAGGCGGCGCAGGATCGGGCCGGGATGGGTGAACGATGGGTTTCAAATGCGGCATCGTCGGGCTGCCGAACGTCGGCAAGTCCACGCTGTTCAACGCGCTGACGCGCACCGCCGCCGCGCAGGCGGCGAATTTTCCGTTCTGCACCATCGAGCCGAACGTCGGCGACGTGTCGGTGCCCGACCCGCGCATGGAAAAACTCGCCGCCGTCGCGGGATCGAAGACCATCATCCCCACAAGGCTGACCTTCGTGGACATCGCCGGGCTGGTGAAGGGCGCCAGCAAGGGCGAGGGGCTGGGCAACCAGTTTCTCGCCAACATCCGCGAATGCGACGCCATCGCCCATGTGCTGCGCTGCTTCGAGGATGACGACGTGACCCATGTCGAGGGGAAGGTCGATCCGGTCGCCGACGCCGAGACCATCGAGACCGAGCTGATGCTGGCCGATCTGGAGAGCGTCGAGCGGCGGCTGGCCAACCTCTCGCGCAAGCTGCGCGGCGGCGACAAGGAGGCCGAGGCGCAGGACCGGCTGCTGCGCGCCGCGAAGGCCGCGCTCGACCAGGGCCGCCCGGCGCGCAGCGTGGCGGTGGCCGAGGAGGACGCGAAATCCTGGGCGATGCTGCAACTGCTGACCGCAAAGCCGGTGGTCTATGTCTGCAACGTCGATGAGGCGCACGCGGCGGAGGGCAACACGCTGTCGGCGCAGGTGTTCACGATGGCGGCGCGCGAGGGCGCCAGCGCGGTGGTGATCTCGGCGGCGATCGAGTCGGAGCTGGCGCAACTGCCTGATGACGAGCGCGACGAGTTCCTGCGCGAGATGGGGCTGGAGGAGGCCGGGCTGGATCGGCTGATCCGCGCCGGCTATGGCCTGCTGCATCTCATCACCTATTTCACCGTCGGCCCCAAGGAGACCCGCGCCTGGACCATCCCGCAGGGGACCAGGGCGCCGCAGGCGGCGGGCGTGATCCATGGCGACTTCGAGCGCGGCTTCATCCGCGCCGAGACCATCGCCTACGACGATTACGTCACGCTGGGCGGCGAGCAGGGCGCGCGCGAGGCGGGCCGCGCGCGGCTGGAGGGCAAGGAATACGTCGTCGCCGACGGCGACGTGCTGCATTTTCGCTTCAACACCTGAGCTTTAGCGCCGCGTGGCGTGACAAGCCGCGCGCGCCCGGCCATGCTCGCGCGCAGGCGCTTTGGGCGCAGAAGCGGCATGGAGCGGCATGGCCAGACCTCTGATCTATCTGCGCGCCTGCGCGACGCTTCTGCGCCGCCGCCTGAGCCGCTGGCGCGACAGCCTGGCCGCGCGCCGCGCCTGCTGGGGCGCGCGCGCGCGCGCCTTGCGCGCTTCTAACGCATGGCCGGAGCCGTTCGCGCCCGGCGACGCAGCGCGCGCCGCGCGGCTGGCCTCGGGCGATCTGTTTCTGGCCGGGCGGCGGGCGACGCTGGACGGGCTGTCGCCCTTCGCGATCACGCCGCCGGATGCGGCATGGCTGGCGGCGCTGCACGGCTTTGACTGGCTGGACGACGCGCAGGCGGCGGGCAGGGCGGAGCGCGCCGCGCTGCGCGCCTGGGCGTTCGACTGGCTGCGCCGCTTCGGCGGCGGCGCCGGGCCGGGCTGGCGCGCCGATCTGGCCGGGCGGCGGCTGGCGCGGCTGACCACGGCGGCGCCGCTGCTGATGGCGGGCGCGGGCGACGCCGACAAGCGCCGCCTGCTGCGCGCCATCGACGCGCACCGGCGCTTTCTGCAGACGCGCATCGGCGCCGTGCGCGACCCGCTGACGCAGCTTGAGGCGGCGACGGGGCTGGCGCTCTGCGGTCTGGCGCAGGAGGGCGGGGCGGCGACCGCGGCCTGGGCGGCGGCGCGGCTGGGCGCGGCGGCGGCGGCGCTGATCGACGGCGACGGCGGCGTGGCGTCGCGCAATCCGCAGGCGCTGGCCGAAGTGTTCGCCGCGCTGGCGTGGACCGCCGCCGCGCTGCGCGAGGGCGGCGTCGCGCCCGATCCGCGCCATGTCGCGGCGCTGGGCCGCGCCGGGCCGAGCCTGCGCGCGCTGCGGCTGGGCGACGGCGGCCTTGCGCGCTTTCACGGCGGCGGCGCGGGCGACGACGCGCTGCTGGATGAGGCGTTCGCGCGGGCGGGCGCGCTGGCGCGCGGGCGCAGGCCGCTCGGCGCGATGGGCTTTGCCCGGCTGGCGGCGGGCGGCGCGGTGGCGATCCTCGACGCCGCCTCGCCGCCCGAGGGAGGGGCGGCTGCGGCCTGCGCGCTGGCTCTGGAGGTCAGCGTCGGACGCCAGCGCCTGTTCGGCGGCGTCGGCCCCGGCGCCGCGTTCGGCCCCGAATGGGCGGTGGCCGCCCGCGCCACCGCCGCCCACGCCGCGCTGGAGATCGCGGGCGCCTCGGCGGCGCGGCTGGCGCCGGAGGGGCTGGCGGCGCGGGTGTTCGGGCGCGGCTTCGCGCAGGGGCCGTCGCACGTGGCGGCGGAGCGCCTGCGCGACGCGGGGGCCGAGTGGCTGCGCGCCGAGCACGACGGCTATGCCGAGCGCTTCGGCCTGATCGTGGCGCGGCGGCTGCGGCTGAGCGCCGACGGGCGCGACCTGCGCGGCGAGGAGACGCTGCGCGCAGCCCCCGGCGCCGCTCCCGACGCTCTGGCGCGAACCAAAACCTTGCCGTTCTGCGTGCGCTTTCATCTGGCGCCCGAGGTGGCGGCGTCGGTGTCAGGCGGGCAGGTGACGCTGTCGCCGCCCGACGGCGCGCGCTGGACGCTGCGGGTGGACGGCGGCGCTCTGAGCGTGGTGGACAGCGTCAGCCTTGAGCCAGGCGCCGCAGCGCCGCGCCCGGCCCGGCAACTGGTGATCTCCGGCGTCGCGGCGGACGGTCAGGCCCGCGTCGCCTGGGCGCTGACGCAGGACGCCGCCCCGCCGCGCCCGGCGCGGCGCGGTCGTCAGACCTGAGCCGCCGAGGACGCGCCGCGACGCTGTTTCAGGCGGTCTCGCCGCGCCGGTCGATGTCGAGGTAGGTTTTCGCGCGCGACGGCGTCTCCTCGTCGCGGCGGCGGCGGATCAGCGCCATCTCCTTGGCGCTGACCGGCTCCGCGTTGCGGCGGTTCAGCGCGGCATAGGCGGCGGTGCGGTCGGCGGCGTCTTCGCGGGCGCGGTCGAGCGGCGCCTTGCCTTCTTTGGCCATGGTCTTTCCTTTCCCTTTGCGGTCCTCTAGGGAACCTGTCCATCCTATATGGCGCATCGGCGCCGCATCCGAAACCCTTGCATCGGCGATTGAGGGGCGGCGGCGGCATGGTTAAGGTGCGCCCCCACGTCACGTCAGCGGGAGCCTCAGGGGCCATGAACGTCAGAACCTTCGACAAGTCCAAGCTCGTCAGCCGTCATGTCACCGAAGGGCCGTCGCGGGCGCCGCACCGCTCGTATTTCTACGCCATGGGCCTGTCGGAGGAGGAGGTGCACCGCCCGTTCGTCGGCGTCGCGACCTGCTGGAACGAGGCTGCGCCCTGCAATATCGCGCTGAATCGTCAGGCGCAGGCCGCCAAGGCGGGCGTCAAGGAGGCGATGGGCACCCCGCGCGAGTTCACCACCATCACCGTCACCGACGGCATCGCCATGGGGCACGAGGGGATGCGCTCGTCGCTCGCCTCGCGCGACGCGATCGCCGACACGGTGGAGCTGACCATGCGCGGCCACGCCTATGACGCGCTGGTGGGGCTGGCGGGGTGCGACAAATCGCTGCCGGGCATGATGATGGCGATGGTGCGGCTGAACGTGCCGAGCGTGTTCGTCTATGGCGGCTCGATCCTGCCGGGCCGGTTCAACGGCCGCGACGTGACCGTGGTGGACGTGTTCGAGGGCGTCGGAATGCACCAGGCGGGCAAGATGTCCACCTGCGAGCTTGAGAAGCTGGAGAAGGTCGCCTGCCCCTCCGCCGGGGCCTGCGGCGGCCAGTTCACCGCCAACACCATGGCCTGCGTCTCCGAGGCGATCGGCCTGGCGCTGCTGAACTCCTCCGGCGCGCCCGCGCCTTACGAGAGCCGCGACCAGTATTGCGAGGCGTCGGGCCGCGCGGTGATGGACCTGATCGCGATGAACATCCGCGCCCGCGACATCGTCACCCTCAAGTCGCTGGAGAACGCCGCGCGCGTGGTGGCCTGCACCGGCGGCTCCACCAACGCCGGGCTGCACCTGCCCGCGATCGCGCATGAGGCGGGCATCCGCTTCGACCTGATGGACGTCTGCGAGGTGTTCAAATCCACGCCGTATTTCGTCAACCTCAAGCCCGGCGGCGACTATGTCGCGAAGGATCTCTACGAGGCCGGCGGCGTGCCCAAGGTCATGCGCCAGCTGATGGACAAGGGCCTGCTGCATGGCGACTGCATCACCTGCAGCGGCCGCACGCTGGCGCAGGAGCTTGAGGGCATCGACGGCACGCCCGACGGCAAGGTGATCCACTTCATCGACAAGCCGCTGTCGCCCACCGGCGGCGTGGCGGGGCTGAAGGGCAACCTCGCCCCCGAAGGCGCCATCGTGAAGGTGGCGGGGATGAAGAAGCTGAAGTTCGAAGGCCCCGCCCGCGTGTTCGAGAACGAGGAGGAGGCCTTCGAGGCGGTCAAGGCGCGCGCCTACGAGGAGGGCGAGGTGCTGGTGATCCGCAACGAAGGGCCGAAGGGCGGGCCGGGGATGCGCGAGATGCTGTCCACCACCGCCGCGCTGTCGGGGCAGGGCATGGGCGGCAAGGTGGCGCTGATCACCGACGGGCGGTTCTCCGGCGGCACGCGCGG
>CAZRFB010000520.1:0-5722 GCA_964599185.1 uncultured Rhodobacterales bacterium
GCTTTCGCCGCGGAACAGCGCCATCAGCGGGCGTTGCGTCAACAGGATGAAGATCATGTAGCACGCCGCCCAGAACGCCGAGAGGCCGGGGCTGAGCCGGTCGATCATCAGCGCCCACACCAGCACGATCACCGGCAGCAGACAGTGCAGCCCCGAGCGCACGGTCGGCCCCGGCAGCGGCAGCTTGGTCACCGGCGCGTTGGGATCGTCCAGCTTCAGCGGCGCCTCGCGCGACGCCACCCAGAGCAGCGCCACATAGGCCGAGGTCAGCAGCGCGAACACGATATAGCCCGCGCTGTCGGGGAACGCCGGGCGCAGCCAGCCCATGCCGTAATAGACCGCAAAGCTCAACGCGCAGATCGCCGCGATGGTGAAGGCGATCCCGATCAGCCGCTGCACGATCGGCTTGGGGGTATAGGCGCGCGGCAGGCCCTTCATCCCCGCCTTCATCGCCTCAAGATGCACGATATAGACCAGCGCGATGTAGGAGATCGTGGCGGGCAGGAAGGCGTGCTTGACCACGTCGAAATACGGGATGCCGACGTATTTGACCATCAGGAACGCCGCCGCGCCCATCACCGGCGGCATGATCTGGCCGTTGACCGAGGACGCCACCTCGACCGCGCCCGCGCGCTCCGCCGAGAAACCAACCCGCTTCATCAGCGGAATCGTGAACGTGCCGGTGGTCACCACGTTGGCGATCGACGAGCCGGAGATCAGCCCGGTCATCGCCGAGGACACAACGGCGGCCTTGGCCGGGCCGCCGCGCATGTGGCCCATCAATGAAAAGGCCACCTGGATGAAGTAATTCCCCGCGCCGGCCTTGTCGAGCAGCGCGCCGAACAGCACGAACAGAAAGACGAAACTGGTCGAGACCCCCAGCGCGATGCCGAAAACGCCCTGTGTGGTGATCCACTGATGGTTCACGACTTCGGACAGCGAGTTGCCCTTGTGCGAGATGATCGTCGGCATCCACGGCCCGAGGAACGTGTAGGCGAGGAAAACGGCGGCCACGATCATCAGCGCCGGCCCCAGCGCGCGGCGCGTCGCCTCCAGCAGCACGATCAGACCGATCACGCTGACGACGAAGTCCTGCTGATTGGGCGCGCCGACGCGGCCCGAGATTTCACGATAGAAAACATAGAGATAAAGCGCCGCGCCTGCGCCCAGCGCCGCCAGCGCCCATTCCCACGCCGGCACCCTTTCGCGCGGCGAGCCGAGCAGCACCGCCGCCGCAACGCCCAGCGCGACCAGCGGGATCCACCAGGTGCTGTCGGTCCCGCGCGCGCCGACCATGAACAGCACGGCCATCAGCACGGGAACGCCGACGCCGAGGATCAACTGGAACGACGAGCGCGCGGCGGGGTAGGCGGCGAAGGCCAGAAACATCGCAAAGCCGAGGTGGATCGAGCGCGCCTGCGTGTCGTTGAACACGCCAAAGCCCACCATGAACGGGATCGGCGAGGCGAACCAGAGCTGGAACAGCGACCAGCACAGCGCTACGGCGAGAATCAGCCAGGCGGTGAAGCCGGTGGCCTGCCTGCCGCCGGTGTCGACGGCGGCGACCAGCTCATCAAGCTCCGCCTGGCTCAGCCCCTCGGCGCTCTTGTCGGTCATGGCGTTCTCCTCGCGGGGGCGTCACGGGATGTCTGCTGTGGATCAGCGAAAGCGGGCGGCCGGGCTTGCGCCCCGGCCGCCCGTTGTGGGTCAGTTGGCGACGGCCCAGCCGCGCTCGGCGTAGTAGCGCGCGGCGCCGGGGTGCAGCGGCGCCGACAGGCCGGACGAGATCATCTCCTCCTCCTTCAGGATGCCGAACGCCGGGTGCAGCCGCTTGAAGCGGTCGAAGTTGTCGAACACCGCCTTCACGGTCTGATAGATCGTCTCCTCGTCGGCCTTGTCCGACGAGACGAAGGTCGCGCGCACGCCGAAGGTCTGCACGTCGGCCTCGTTGCCGGTGTACATACCGCCGGGGATGGTGGCGAAGGCGTAGAACGGGTTGTCCGCCACCAGCTTCTCGATCGCCGGGCCGTCAACCGCGACGATCACCGACTCGCACGACGTGGTCGCCTCCTGGATCGAGCCGTTGGGGTGGCCCACGGTATAGACGATCGCGTCAACCTTGTTGTCACACAGCGCCTGCGCCTGCTCCGAGGGCTGAAGCTCGGAGGCCAGCGAGAAATCGCCCATCGTCCAGCCCTTGGCCTCAAGCACCACGTTCATGGTGGCGAGCTGGCCCGAGCCGGGCGCGCCGACGTTGACGCGCTTGCCCTTCAGGTCGTCGAAGGTCTTGATGCCGGCGTCGGCGCGGGCGATCACCGTGAACGGCTCCGGGTGGACCGAGAACACCGCGCGCAAGCCCGGAAAGCCCTGGCCCTCGAACTGCGACGAGCCGTTGTAGGCGTGATACTGCCAGTCGGACTGGGCGACGCCCATGTCCATGTCGCCGCCCTTGATGGCGTTGATGTTGGCGATCGAGCCGCCGGTGGAGGGCGCGGTGCAGCGGATGTTGTGCTGCGCCGCGCCGCGGTTCACCAGGCTGCAGATCGACTGTCCCACCACGTAATAGACGCCGGTCTGCCCGCCGGTGCCGATGGTGATGAACTTCTCCTGCGCCAGCGCGCCGTGGGCGGCGAAGGAAAGCGCCACGGCTGCGGCGATGGGTGCGAAGTGTTTCACGAGGTCGTCTCCCTGATCTGGGCCGGGGGTGGTCGGCGAACCCGCCACCCCGTCATTGAAGCGCCACGATTAACCCTAGGGGGCTAATCCGTGGGCATCAACGCCCTATTTTCAGAGAGGGACGGGGTTCAAGCGGGTTCGCCCTCGAAGATCGCGCGCTCGTCCGCCGTGGCGACGCGCAGGATGTTGGTGGTGCCGGGCTGGTTGAACGGCACGCCCGCCGTCACCACGATCTTGTCGGTGGAGGTGGCGAAGCCGTCGCGCACCGCGACCCGCGCGGCGGAGACCACCGCCAGCTTGAACCGCTCGACCTCCTCCACCGCCGAGCAGTGCAGGCCCCACACCAGCGTCAGCTTGCGCGCCGTGCCCTTGAACGGCGTCAGCGCCAGGATCGGCACGCGCGGCCGCTCGCGCGCCGCCAGCATCGCGGTGGCGCCGGAGTGGGTGAAGCAGCAGATCGCCTTGACGTTGGAGGTCTCCGCCACCTCCCGCGCGGCGGCCATGATCGCCTCCGACACCGAGCCGCGCACCGTCTTGCGCGAGGCTTCGATGATCTCGCGATAGATCGGGTCCTGTTCGACCGTCTCCGCCACCGCGTTCATCGCCGCGACCGCCTCGACCGGATAATCGCCCGCCGCGCTTTCCGCCGACAGCATCACCGCGTCGGCGCCCTCATAGATCGCCTGCGCCACGTCCGACACCTCGGCGCGGGTCGGCACCGGCGCCAGGATCATCGACTCCATCATCTGCGTCGCCACGATCACCGGCTTGCCGGCGCGGCGACAGGCGCGCACGATCTTTTTCTGCAGCGGCGGCACCTGCGCCACCGGCAACTCCACGCCCAGATCGCCGCGCGCGACCATGATCCCGTCCGACGCGGCGATGATCTCGTCGATGTTCTTCACCGCCGCCGGCTTTTCGATCTTGGCGATCAGCGCCGCGCGGCCTTTCGCCAGCGCGCGGGCCTGGTCCATGTCCTCGCGCCGCTGCACGAACGACAGCGCCAGCCAGTCCACGCCCAGTTCGCAGACGAACTCAAGATCGCTGAGATCCTTCTTCGACAGCGCGGTGAGCGGCAGGATCACGTCGGGCACGTTGACGCCCTTGCGGTTCGAGATTTCGCCGCCGATCTCGACCACGGTGTCGGCGCTCACGCCGTCGCAGGCGGTGACGCGCAGGCGGATCTTGCCGTCGTTGACCAGCAGCGTCGCGCCCGGCTCCAGCGCCTCCAGAATCTCCTTGTGCGGCAGCTGCACCCGGTTGGCGTCGCCCGGCGCGTCGTCGAGGTCGAAGCGGAACGCCGCGCCCTGCTCCAGCGTCACCGGGCCGTTCGCGAACACGCCGACGCGCAGCTTCGGCCCCTGAAGATCGGCGAGAATGCCGATCGGGCGGCCCTGTTCGTGCTCGATCTCGCGGATCAGCGCGTGGCGGGCGGCGACGTCCTCATGGCTGCCATGGCTCATGTTGAGCCGGAACACGTCGGCGCCGGCGTCGAACAGCTTGCCGATCATCTCGCGGCTGGAGGAGGCGGGGCCGAGCGTGGCGACGATCTTGACGTTGCGGCGGCGGCGCGTGGTGGGCATGTCGGGGCTTCCTGAGCTCTGTTCGGGAACCCCGTTCTAACCATGTCGCGCGCCGGACGCCCGCGTTTTTTCGCACATTAACGCGATTGAGGCGCGCCGCGCGTCACGGCAGGCGAAAGGCGATCGGGCGCAGCGGGTCGGGCGCGGCGAAGGCGCCGAAATCGGCCAGCGTGATCGTCACCCGCCGGTTGGCGGCCTCGGCGGCGTTGTCGGCGGTCTCCACCGCAAGCTGGGTCTGGCCCAGCGGCGTGATGGAGATCGTCGCCGGCGCCGCGCCGCGCGCGATCAGCTCGTTGCGGATCACCCGCGCGCGCCGCTCAGACAGCGCGAGGTTGTATTCCGCGTCCGACAGCGTGTCGGTGTGCCCCTCGACCAGCACCGCGCCCGCGCCGCCTTCGCGGATGGCGCGCTCGGCGAGGCTGAGCGCCGTGATCCCGGTCTCGTCGAACGACTCGCGGTCGATGCCGAAGAACACCGTCGTCGGCGCGGGCGCCTCCTGCGCGCGCAGCGCGGGCGCGGCCAGAAGCACAACGGCGAGGGCGGCGAGGGCAGGGCGCATTGCAGGCACTCCTTGGATGATGCGTCACATGAATTTCCGCATGAACATAGCACCCCGCGCCGCTGACGGCACGGGGTTTTCTTGCGTGCGGTCAGAGCGCCTTGTCGGTGATGGCGTGGGTCCAGGCGCCCTCGGGCGCCCTGGTGATCACCGGGTCGGAGCCGCCGCCCAGCAGCGTGGCGACCGTGCGCTCATAGGCCGCCGGGTCGAGCGCGCCGTTCGAGCCTGCGGTCAGCTTGGCGATCTCGCCCATCATCCGCTTCTGGTGTTTTTCGGTCTGGGCGCCGGTGGCGTCGTTGTCGAGCACGATCAGCGCGGCCTCGTCGGGGTTGGCCTCGGCGTATTTCCAGCCCTTCATCGAGGCGCGCACAAAGCGCGTCATGCGGTCGGCGAAGGCCGGGTCGGCGAGGTTCTGCTCCAGCACATAAAGCCCGTCCTCCAGCGTGGCGACGCCCTGATCCTCATACTTGAAGGTGACAAGCTGCTCGGGCGTCAGTCCGGCGTCGATCACCTGCCAATATTCGTTGTAGGTCATGGTGGCGATGCAGTCGGCCTGCTTCTGCAACAGCGGATCGACATTGAAGCCCTGCTTCAGCACTTCGACGCCGGCCGGCGAGCCGTCGGTGGGAATGCCCAGCTTGGCCATCCAGCTCAGGAACGGATACTCGTTGCCGAAGAACCAGGTGCCCAGCGTGCGGCCGGGAAAGTCTGCGGGGGACTTCACGCCGCTCTCGGCCAGGCAGGTCATCATCAGCCCCGATGACGTGAACGGCTGGGCGATGTTGACCAGCGGCACGCCGCGCTCACGCGCCGCCAGCGCGGCGGGCATCCACTCCACCACCACGTCGGCGCCGCCGCCCGCGATCACCTGCGGCGGCGCGATGTCCGGCCCGCCGGGCTTGAT
>CAZRFB010000521.1:0-4117 GCA_964599185.1 uncultured Rhodobacterales bacterium
TGATCGCACCCGGCGGGGCTGCGGAAGCCTATGTCGTCGGGCAGATCGAGGACGGCGACAGCGGCATTTGGGCCTATCTCGATCAGGGCGAGGCGCGGCGGTTGCTGGCGGGCCTCAGAGCGAAGCCCCGGCGCCAGTCGCTGCTCAAGCGCGTCCTGCGGGAGGCGCGCGACACGCTGCGCCGGGTTGATCCGCAACTGACGCAGAACCTCTCGACGACCATCAAGCGCTCCACAACCCCGCCTGTCGGCCTGTTGAGCAGCGTCCTCATCCTCAAGCATTGGCATGACCATTTCATCGCGCAGCGCCCGCTGAACCGATAGCGGCGCTCCACCATGGGCCAGGCGCGGCGCTGCGCGGACGCCGCCGCGGAACACCCCCTTCCACATCACCCCGGCGGCGTGATCGACTGCCTGATCCCGCGCTGCGGACATGAAGGTAAAGGAGCCGCAAAGCACCATATTGCGCTTGCGTCAAGGATACGCCTGAATTAATTAATACTATCATTCAATGCTGAAAAATCCCATATTTATTCTGGAACTTCAACGTGGCGGGACAAATCAATTCCTGAACATCATACGCTCGCATCCGGACACGGTGTGGCCAGACGGGGAACTCCATGAAATTTTCAGGCATCGTGGGCGCAAACTCCGCGAGGCGGGCGCACTCATCACGAAGGCGATCCGATATGCGCCCCTGGCGTTGAGCGTCGGCGATGTCCTCAACCCACGCAATCATCCGCGTGACGGCGTTCTGGCCGGTTGGCGGGGCCGATGGTTCGACGCCGCCCTTGCGACGGCGGTCACCGCAAATCGGGGCGCAGTCGCTGAATACAAGGCGGCGCTCGTCGATCATGGCTTCATCGATCCTGACAAACCGAGCGATGAACGCGTCGTGGTCAAGCTGGTCAATGGCAACGTCGGCCTCGTCAATGAGCTGGCCCGACTCTATCCGTCAGCCCGGTTCGTCGGTGTGCTGCGCGACGCGACGGCGGTGTGCGGCGGTCGTCTGGCCCGCGGTGGCAGTTTGGACGCCGCCATCGCCGACTACAGCTACGTCGGCTCTGTCTTCATCAAGGCCGATGAAGAAGGGTTATCGTTGAAGGTGTTCAGGTTCGAGGATCTTCTGCGCGATCCGATCAGGGTGATTGATGAGATCTTCCAGTTTTGTCAGCTGAATGCACGAGATGTTCACGGCATATGCCTGCAGGACAAGGGGCGCGTAGAGAATGGCAGCGGCCGCGTGACAGGCCTCACCAAGTCCGACGGCTTCTACAGCCTTGAGGGTGTGGCGCGGCACATGCGTCAGGACGCCAACAAGGCTTCGAGTGCGAATGTCACGCACGAGCAAAAATCCAGGATAGAGGCATTTTGTTCGTCGACGCTTTCAAGATATGGCTATTTGCCGTCCTGATTGATGGGATGTCATGGCGTCCGTCCTGAAGCGCGCGCTGGCGTGATGACGTCGGCGCTGGAGAGGTCCGTTTCCTGCGCTGCCCCGCCGTTCCGTGAGGCCCCATTCAAGAAGTGGCGCGCTGTTCAAGCGTCGCGATCGCACGCCGTTGCGGCGCGCTGCGCGCTGCCGCAGTGCAGCATTTCAGTCTCAGCCCCGCAAAAAATGCGAGGTCGAGATTGTTTGTCAACGCTTGACCCATCATTGATGCCGGGCCGTCCAGCGCAAGGCTGTGGCGTGCTCGATTTCTGCGTGTCCAGGAGCGTCACATGTCAACGATCTCGGCCAACATGGCGCCAATTTCCGAACTCTACGTCTCGCCCGACAGCGCGACCAAACTGCGCCGCGAGGCGGGCGATCTGCAGAGCTGGGACCTGACCCCGCGCCAGATCTGCGACCTTGAACTCCTGATGAACGGCGGCTTCCGGCCGCTGACCGGCTTCATGAGCCGCGCCGACTATGACCGCGTGGTCGAAGAGATGCGGCTGGCCGACGGGTCGCTGTGGCCGATGCCGATCACGCTCGACGTCTCGGAGGCGTTCGCGGCCAAGGTCGAGCCGGGTCAGGACATCGCGCTGCGCGACCCGGAGGGCGTGGTGCTGGCGATCCTGTCGGTCACCGACCGCTGGACGCCTGATCGCAGCCGCGAGGCGGCCAAGGTGTTTGGCGCCGACGATCGCGCCCATCCGGCGGTGGACTATCTGCACGCCCGCTCCGGCCCGGTCTATCTTGGCGGGCCGATCACCGGCATCCAGCCGCCGACGCACTATGATTTCCGCGCCCGGCGCGATACGCCAAACGAGCTGCGCGCCTTCTTCCGCAAGCTGGGCTGGCGGCGCGTGGTCGCCTTCCAGACCCGCAACCCGCTGCACCGCGCGCATCAGGAGCTGACGTTCCGCGCCGCCAAGGAGGCGCAGGCCAACCTGCTGATCCACCCCGTGGTCGGCATGACCAAGCCCGGCGACGTGGACCATTTCACCCGTGTGCGCTGCTACGAGGCGGTGCTGGACAAATACCCCGCCGCGACCACGCACCTGTCGCTGTTGAACCTCGCGATGCGCATGGGCGGCCCGCGCGAAGCGGTGTGGCACGGCCAGATCCGGCGCAACCACGGCGTGACGCACATGATCATCGGCCGCGACCACGCCGGCCCGGGCAAGAACAGCGCCGGCAAGGACTTCTACGATCCCTATGCGGCGCAGGAATTGTTCGGCGCGCATGAGGCAGAGATCGGCGTCGAGATGGTCGACTTCAAGCAGATGGTCTATGTACAGGAGCGCGCCGAGTATCAGCCGCGCGACGAGGTCGAGGCGGGGTTGACCATCCTCGACATCTCGGGAACAGAGCTGCGCCGACGCTTGCGCGAAGGTCTCGAGATCCCCGATTGGTTCAGCTTTCCCGACGTGGTGGCGGAGCTGCGCCGCACCAGCCCGCCGCGCGCCAGGCAGGGCTTCACGGTGTTCTTCACCGGGCTGTCCGGCTCGGGCAAGTCGACCATCGCCAACGCGCTGATGGTCAAGCTGATGGAGCTGGGCGGCCGGCCGGTGACGATCCTCGACGGCGACGTGGTGCGTAAGCACCTCTCCTCGGAGCTGGGCTTCTCCAAGGAGGACCGCGACACCAACATCCGCCGCATCGGCTATGTCGCCTCCGAGATCACCAAGAACGGCGGTATCGCGCTCTGCGCGCCGATCGCGCCCTACGCCCAGACCCGCGCCGACGTGCGCGCCATGGTGGAGGCCTACGGCGCCTTCCTCGAGGTCCACGTCGCCACCCCGGTCGAGGAATGCGAGAAGCGCGACCGCAAGGGCCTCTACAAGCTGGCCCGCGAGGGCAAGATCAAGGAGTTCACCGGAATCTCCGATCCCTATGAGACGCCCGAGAACCCCGAGCTGAGCGTCGAGACCCAGAGCGTCACGCCTGACGATTGCGCGCAGGCCGTGATGCTTAAGCTGGAATCGATGGGCCTGATCGGCTGAGGCCAGGGCGACAGAGGGAGAACGCGATGCGCGACGCCGCCATGACCGCGACGCTGACCCGCCTCGCCCGCGAAGCGGGCGCGGCGATCATGAAGGTTTACGCCGCAGCCGACCTTGGAACCCGCGCCAAGGCTGACGCGAGCCCCGTGACAGACGCCGATCTCGCGGCCGACGCCATCCTGTGCGCAGGCCTTGCTGCGGCGTTTCCGGACATTCCCGTGGTGACCGAAGAACAGGCCGCCACCCACGCCGACGGCCCCGAGCGGACACATTTTCTCGTCGACCCGCTCGACGGCACCAGGGAGTTCGTCGAACGCCGTGGCGATTTCACGGTGAACATCGCGCTGATCAAGAACGGCGCGCCGGTGGCGGGCGTGGTTTATGCCCCCGCGCAGGGACGGCTGTTCCGCACCGACCCCACCGGCGGCGCGATGGAGGAGGGCGAGGACGGCGTCGCCCGGCTCATCGCCGCCGTCCGCGCCGACGACGCCGCGCTGCGCGTGGTCGCCTCCAAGTCGCACCGCGACGCCGCCACCGACGCCTGGATCGCCCGCTACGCCGTGGCCGACTTCAAGAGCGCGGGCTCCTCGCTGAAGTTCTGCCTGGTGGCGACCGGCGAGGCCGACCTGTACCCCCGCCTCGGCCGCACCATGGAGTGGGACACCGCCGCCGGCCACGCCGTGCTG
>CAZRFB010000522.1:0-5626 GCA_964599185.1 uncultured Rhodobacterales bacterium
GCCGATGACGCTCCAGATCCCGCTCCGCCGCCTTGGCCGCTCCGGCCTGCACGTCTCGCGCATCGCGCTCGGCACGATGATGTTTGGCGGGCGCACCGATGTCGCGGAGGCCGGGCGCATCGTCGATGACGCCCGCGCGCACGGGGTGAACTTCATCGACACGGCGGACGTCTATAACGCCGGGCGCGCCGAGGAGATCACCGGCGCCCTGATCGCGCGCGACCGCGAGGCCTGGGTGCTGGCCACAAAATGCGCCAACGCGATGGGTGAGGGGCCGAACCGGCGCGGCCTGTCGCGGCGCTGGATCGTCCACGCCACCGAAGCCTCGCTGCGGCGGCTGAACGTCGAGGCGATCGACATCCAGTATCTGCACCGCGAGGACCTCACGACCCCGCTGGAGGAGACGGTGCGCGCAGTCGCAGACCTGATCCGCGCCGGAAAAATCCGCTACTTCGGCGTCTCGAACCATCGCGCCTGGCGCGTGGCCCGCATCTGCGCGCTGTGCGACGCGGAGGGCATCGACCGCCCGGTGGTGGCGCAGGTCTATTATCACGCGCTCTACCGCGCGGCGGAGGTCGAGCTTCTGCCCGCCTGCGGCGCACATGGCGTGGGCGTGGTCGCCTACAGCCCGCTGGCGCGCGGCGTGCTGACCGGCAAATACGCCGCCGACGCGCCTGCGCCCGAGGGCAGCCGGGCGGCGGCGGGCGACGCGCGCATCCTGCAGACCGAGTTCCACCCCGAAAACCTGCGCGCGGCGGAGCGTCTGGGCGCCCACGCCGCCGCGCGCGGCCTGAAGCTCGCCGATTTCGCCGGGGCCTGGGTGCTGGCCAACCCGCTGGTGGACGGCGTGATCGCCGGGCCGCGCACGCTGGAGCAATGGCGCGCCTATCGCGACGCGCTGGCGGTGACGCTGACGGCTGAGGACGAGGCGGCGGCGGATGCGGTGGTGGCGCCGGGGGCCGCCGCCATCGCGCAATACAGCGACCCCGCCTATCCGGTCGAGGGCCGCCCGGCTCCCCGCGCCGGCGCCTGAGCGCCGCGTTCCGCAGCGGCCCCCGCCGGGGCGGCTATTCCGCCGCCAGCGCTTCGGTCAGCCGCGGCGCGTCGCCCGCGCCGGCGCGGCCCCGTCCCGACAGCGACGGATGCTCCATGAAAAAGGCGTGGCAGTTGAACGCCGTCTCGCCCGCCGCAACCTCGGCGCGCACATAGGCGCCGTCGGGTTGCAGCACCCAGCTTTGCGCCTCGTCGCGCAGGTTGGCGGCCATCACCTGATCGAGGATCTGCGCGTGGACCGTAGGATTGCGGATCTCCACCAGCGCCTCGACGCGGCGGTTGAGGTTGCGGTCCATCCAGTCGGCGGACGAGATATAGACCTTGGCCTTGGCGTGGGGCAGGCCGTGGCCGTCGCTGAAGCACACGATGCGCGAATGCTCCAGGAATCGCCCGACCACCGATTTCACGCGGATGTTCTCCGACAGGCCCTGCACGCCGGGGCGCACGCCGCAAATGCCGCGCACCACCATGTCGATGCGCACGCCCGCCTGCGACGCGGCGTAGAGCGCGTCGATGATCTCCGGGTCGGTCACCGAGTTGACCTTGACCCAGACCTGCGCCGGGCGGCCCGCGCGGGCGTGCTCGGCCTCGCGCGCCAGCCGCTCCAGCAGCGTCTTCTTCAGCGTCAGCGGCGCCACCGACAGGCAATCGAGCCCGGTCGGCTCGGCGTAGCCGGTGACGAAGTTGAACAGCTTGGCCGCGTCGCGCCCCAGCGAGGCGTCGCAGGTGAACAGGGACAGGTCGGTGTAGATGTTGGCGGTGATCGGATGGTAGTTGCCGGTGCCGAAATGGGTGTAGGTCACCAGCCTGCCGCCCTCGCGCCGCACCACGGTGCTCACCTTGGCGTGGGTCTTGAGGTCGATGAAGCCATAGACCACCTGCGCGCCGGCGCGCTCCAGCGCCCGGCTCTGGCGGATGTTGGCGGCCTCGTCGAAGCGCGCTTTCAGCTCGATCAGCGCGGTGACCGACTTGCCGTCCTCCGCCGCCTCGCACAGCGCGGTGACGATGGGCGAGTTGCGCGAGGTGCGATAGAGCGTCTGCTTGATCGCCACCACGTCGGGGTCGTGCGCCGCCTGGTCGAGGAACTTCACCACGATGTCGAAGCTCTCGTAGGGGTGGTGCAGCAGCATGTCCTTCTGGCGGATGGCGGCGAAGATGTCGCCGTCATGGTCCTTCACCCGCTCCGGCAGGCGCGGGGTGTAGGGCTTCCAGCGCAGGTCGGGGCGGTCGGAGCTGACCAGCTCATCCAGCGCCTTGACGCCGATCACGCCCTCCAGCTCGATCACCTCGTCGCGCGCGACGTCCATCTCGGTGGCGATCTTGGCCTTGAGCGCGGCGGGCGCCTCGGCGGAGATCGTCAGCCGGATCACCGAGCCTTTGCGGCGGCGCTTGAGCGCGGTCTCGAAGCCGCGCACCAGATCCTCCGACTCCTCCTCCACCATCATGTCGCTGTCGCGCAGCACGCGAAACACCGCGCGCCCGGTCACGCGATAGCCGGGGAAAAGCTGGTCGAGAAACAGCCCCAGCAGATGCTCCAGCCGGATATAGCGGATCGCGCCGTCGCGGTCGGGCAGGCGGATGAAGCGCGCCACCTGCGGCGGCACCGGCAACAGCGCGTCCAGCCCGTCGCCGTCGCTGACGCGCGCCAGCGACAGCGCCAGCGCGAAGCCGCCGTTGGCGATGAACGGGAACGGGTGCGCGGGGTCGATCGCCAGCGGCGTCACCACCGGAAACACCTGATCGACGAAATAGCGCTCCAGAAACGCGCGGTCGGCGCTGTCGATCGCCTCGGGCTTGAGCACGTGGATGCCCTCGGCGGCCATCTCGGCGCGCAACGCCGCCCACACCTTCTGCTGCGCGGCCATCAGGTCGCGCGCGCCCGCGTCGATGCGCGAAAGCTGTTGTGCGGGCGTCATGCCGTCGTCGGACGCCCGCTCCACCCCGGCGCGGGCCTGCGCCCGCAGCCCCGCCACGCGCACCGCGTAGAATTCGTCAAGGTTGTTGCCCGAGATCGACAGAAACCGCACCCGCTCCAGCAGCGGATGAGCGGGGTTCTCGGCCTCCTCCATCACGCGCCAGTTGAACGCCAGCCACGACAGTTCGCGGTTGAAGAACCGCTCCGGCGCGGCGAGGTCGAACGTCGGCGCAACCGCGGCGGCGGGATCGACGGGCACATTCAGGAAATCGGCGCGCATGGCGGCAATCCTCAATGTCGGCGACAGTTCTCTCTAAACAACCATCATGACGGGATCACGACACTTGCGCGAGAGGGTTTTTCAGGCCCCTTTCGTGGCCGTCAGCACCTCGCCCGCCAGCTTGCGGGTGACCGCCCGCCCCTGCGCCAGCGAAGCCGCGTCGAGCCGCGCGACCACCGCCTCGGCGGCGGCGAAAGTGCGCTCGATGCGCATGGCGAGGAAAGCGGGAACCCCGGCCTCAAAGCGCAGGCCACGGTCGCCGAGCGCCTTGGCGATCACGGCGGCCAGCAAGGCGTCGTCGGGCGGGCCCAGCCGCGCGGGCGTCAGCGCCGCCAGCCGCGACGCCAGATCGGGCAGCGCCACCGGCCAGCGCGCGGGCGCGGCCCGCCCGGTCAACAGCAGCGCGCAGCCCTCGGCGGCGGCGAGGTTCATCAGGTGAAACAGCGCCGCCTCCGCGCGCGCGGCCCCGCCGGGCGGCGTCTCGGGCGTCGCGCCGGGCGGCGTGCCGGGCGGCGCGTCGGCGATGCGGTCCACGTCCTCCACCACCGCGGCGCCGCGCGCGACCAGGCCGGGCGCGTCCGCCGCCGCCAGATCGCGCGCCGCCACCCGCGCGGCGCCGCTCTCGGCCATGAACACATGCGCCAGATGGGTCTTGCCGGACCCTTCAGGCCCGCACAGCGCCAGCCGCCGCTCCGGCCAGAGCCGCCATGCGGCCATCAGCGCGGCGGCCTCGGCGTTGGCCTGTGTCTCGATGAAATCCGCCCGCCCCATGGCGCGGCGGCGCGGCAGCACCAGCGCCAGCGGAACCTGCGCGCCGCTCATCCGCCATCCCGCGCAGAATCTCGCGCAGAATCTCGCGCTGTATCGCGCGCTTCCGCCGCGCGCGCCCTTTTGCGGTGCAGTTCGGCCAGCCGGTCGCGGGCCTCGTCGCGGGCGTGGTCGGGGTCGTCGGGCACCAGCGGCTCACCGCCCTGATAGAGCCGCCCCAGCCGGTATTGCTCCAGACCGAAGCGCAGCAGCACGCCGATCACCGCCGCCGCAGGCACCGCGATCAGCAGGCCGGTGAAGCCCATCGCCGCGCCGAACGCCGACAGCGCGAACATCAGCCACACCGGATGCAGCCCGACCGAGCCGCCGACCAGACGCGGCGTCAGGAAATTGCCCTCCACCGCCTGCCCGACCATGAACACGCCCGCCACCACGGCGATCCACACCGGGTCGCCCCAGAACTGGAACGCCGCGATGCCGATCGACAGCGCGCCGCCCACCAGCGAGCCGACGAAGGGGATGAAGCTGATAAGCCCGGCGAACACCCCCACCACCAGCCCGAAATTCAGCCCCGCCGCCAGCAGCGCCAGCGCATAGAACGATCCCAGGATCAGGCACACGCTGAACTGGCCGCGCACGAACCCCGCCAGCACCCGGTCCACATCGGCCGCGATGCCGCGGATCGTGGGCGCGTGGCGGCGGGGCAGCCAGTGGTCGATCTCGTCGATCATCCGGTCCCAGTCGAGCAGCATGTAGAACGCCACCACCGGGGTGATGATGATCAGCGCGAGAAAGTCGATCAGCGCAAGGCCGCCGCTCCAGGTGGCGCCGATGATCTTCAGGCTCCAGTCCTTGGCCTGCGCCTCGAACTGCGCCAACCCCTTGGCGAGCACGCCGCCCTCGCCGAACGCCTCCGGCGCGTAAGCCGCGCCCTGCCGCTCGATGAAGTCCTGCAACGCGGCGACGTATTGCGGCGCGGCGGCGATCACCTGATTGAGCTGATCCAGCAGCAGCGGGATCAGCACCAGCGCCGCCGCCACCGCCCCCGCCAGCGCCAGCGCGGTGATCACGCAGGTCGCGGCCAGTCGGCTGAGGCCGCGCGCCTCCAGCCGGTCGGCGAGCGGATCGAGGAAATACGCCAGCGCCATGCCCGCCAGGAACGGCGTCACCGCGCTGGAGAACGCCCAGACGAACAGCAGCAGGGCCAGCATCGCCAGCCCCCACCATCGCATCTGTTCGCCCAGCGTCACGGCGTCTCCTCCGGCAACCTGCGTTCTGACATGCGGGCGGCGCGCGCTTGCGTCAAGACGGGCGGGCATGGGGCGGGCGGGCATGGGGCGGGCGGCGCCTCAGGCGAACTGCTCCGCCAGCACCCGCTCGTGCAGGCCGTGGCCGTTGTCGAACATCAGCTCGATGGTGATCGCGGGGTGAAACGACACCTCGACCCGCGCCACCTGCCGCACTTCGGCGCTGTCGGCCACCGCCAGCACCGGGCGGCGGTCGGCGTCGATCACGTCGATCTCGACATGCGCCGTGCGCGGCAGGATCGCGCCGCGCCAGCGCCGGGGCCGGAACGCCGCCACCGGGGTCAGCGCCATCATCTCCGCGTC
>CAZRFB010000523.1:0-4921 GCA_964599185.1 uncultured Rhodobacterales bacterium
CGGGATGGTGCTGGGCGGTACGCTGGAGATCAGCCTGCGCCAGGGGCTGATCATCACCAACGGCGACTTCGCGGCGTTCTTCGTGCAACGGCCGATCGCGGCGGGCCTGGTGATGGCGGCGGTCGCCATGCTGTGCCTGCCACTGTGGCGGGCGTGGCGGGCCGGGCGATCCAAGGCGGCGCGCATCTGAACGTGGCGTTGACGATCGAGCGCCTGTCGGAAGGAACCGGTTGGCCGATAGAAAGCCAACGCAGTGATCAGGGCAGCCTGCGCGCCGACGGGATTGCCAAGTTGCCTCCGTTGACAGCAGAACGCTGCAGATTGGCTCGACCTCGAATTCCTCACGCAATTCATCAATGAAGGCAGTCATTTGTGGAATGGGCAGTCGAGCTTCGCCCGCACAAAGCTAGCTGAACGCTGCGATCACCGTGTCAATAGGCAGAAACAAGGTGCGACTGTCCGCTGGGTATTCGGTGAATTCAGCGCAGGACATGTAGAATCGCTTCGCATTGTCGTCCTTTGCCTGCACCAACACCGCACCAATGCCAATGCTCTGGGACGCGACTGCGATGCGGCGCAGGGCGTCCGACAGGATGTCCGCGCCAAGGCCGCGACCGGCATGGGCGCGGCTGACGGCCAGACGTCCAATCACCGAAACAGGAATGACGTCAGGCGCATTGCGTCGGACCTTGCCTGGCGCGGCCGTCCGTTCCACCGATCCAGCGGCGATGCAGAAATAGGCCACGACCGCATCGCCGTCGCAAACGACATAGGTGCGGGAGAAGCGGCTTTCGTTCTTCAACGCCCGATGCTTCAGCCAGTCGTTCAGGGCCGGCTCGCCGCACTCGAAATCGGTCAGGTCATGGGTTGCCGTCAGTGGAACCGGGGCCGAGAGCTTCGTTTGCGGACGCTTGGAATCAAGCGTCACGTTTCCCATGCCGGGACTCGACGCAACAGCGCGCGCAGCTTGGGTCCGGGCGCCGTGGGATTGTCGAGCGCCTGGATAAAGGCGTCGTACCGATCCGAATCCAGCGAGAACAGGCGCTGATCCAGAAGGACATCGATCGCCAGAGAGCGGGCGCTATCGACCATGAACTCGGTGCGGGTCTTTCCCAGGATCGCCGCCGCATCGTCGATGAGCTGGCGCGTATGCGTCTCGATGCGAAGATTGATGCTGCCCTTGGTCTCAGACGAAAAAGGTCGCGCCGTGACCGCTACGGTCGCCGCGCGCGTACGTTCCGCAGAGGATATGCGAGCCTTTGCCATTACCTTACTATGGCGGAGCGTATCCACATTGTCAATACAGGTGATGATATGGGATGGTTCGCACCGTCGCCCTTCAGGCTGCGCTCCCGGCCGCGCTCC
The DNA here is from genome assembly GCA_964599185.1 of uncultured Rhodobacterales bacterium. Classification (GTDB taxonomy): domain Bacteria; phylum Pseudomonadota; class Alphaproteobacteria; order Rhodobacterales; family Rhodobacteraceae; genus Rubrimonas. The sequence continues at coordinate 1,366 of CAZRFB010000523.1, forward strand.
CGGCCGCGCCGGAGCCAGGCGTCAACGGCGCCGGACCGCCAGCGCCTCGTCGCCTTCGATCTCCGCCTCGGCGTCGCGCGCAGTCTGCTTGGATGCCGACCATTCAGCATCGATATTCAAAACGCCACCCTCTCCAAATCCAGCTTCAATCAAATTGAATTTTTGGGCGCGACCTTTAAAGACAGCAACCTGTCCGGTTGGCGAATTAATGATATTAATTTTTCAGGCTTAAGGATTGAGAACGCGACTCTATCCGGTATTGCGATCGAGAATTGTCGCCTCGTCGGCGTGAAACTCGACGGTGTAGGGATCGAGGATATGCTACAGGCCTATAACGCGGCGCGCGACTAGCCGCGTCTTGGCCAAGGGCGGACGAACGAAGGAGAGCGGCTCCTTCCGCACCCTGGGATTGGGTTTCAATGGCCATCTGCCCTTGCCAGCCGCGTTCACGGCGCCCCTCGAGCGACCACTGGGCAAATCGCGTTGATCAGACCTCGACGGCGGCCAGCGCCTCCGCGACCGCGCGAAGCGGCATCGCCTCCACGTCGTGCGGCATGGGAAATGCGTCGGCGCCGGCGTGAACGACGATGCGCCGCTCCGGGCCGAGGTCGTCGCAGGCGATATGGAAGCCTCGCTCGACCTTCGGCGCCGCGCTGCGCTTGATCTCGACGGCCCAGAGACGGCCGCCGGGCAGATCGAGCAGGAAATCGATTTCGGCGCCCGCCGCTGTGCGAAAGAAATGCGCCTCCGTCCCTTCAGGTGAGGCGGCGATCAGGGTCTCGACGACGAAGCCCTCTCAGCTGACGGTGCGTTCATCCACGCCCCATAGCCGTGCGATCTCGCGCCTGCCGACGGTCATCTCGCCGTTGCGCCAGTTGTAGCGCGCGGTGACGCCCATCATGGTCAGTAGATCATACTTCAGGGCGGCGGCGCCGTAGCTTGCCGGGCGCCGTGCGATCATCTTTGGTCGCCTGTCTCAGCGCGGCGCCGCATGTGCAGCGCCGATGGGGTGCTCTGCTCAATCGTCGTCTCTCCCACGACCTGAGTCGCGGTTTTCGTCCAACGCTATTTTGTATTTGACGAAGATTAGCGTCCAAACCGCTACCGATGTCACTACAGATCGCCATCCGGGTGCTGTGGCTGTCATGACGCGGCCAATTCCAAAGGAAATTTGGAAGGTAATAGGTATCGGGGGACGCAACGGCTGTCCCCCAATGGTCGGCGGAATGTCCCCGTATCAGCACAAAAAGCGCCGCAGTACTGACCCCAATTCGGCGGCAGGCGGCGGCGCCGTGCGCTGGGCGAGGCGATTCGGCGCGCCAAATGAGCGCTATGCGGCGACGCGCGCGCATTGACGTTTGCGGTTTTTGGCGTTTCCGCTGATTTCACGCTTTGCAAGCATGCTGCGATAAGCGTATTTCATGAAACACCGTCTTTTAGCGTTTGATGGAGATGGCATGTTCACCCATGAAGACCTGGCGGCCATGCAGGCGGCGTCGCTGCGGATGCAGAGCTGGATCCGAAAGCAGACGTTTTCGCCGGAGTCGACCAAGACGCTGCGGCGGTTCTCCAGTTGGGAGGTCGCCGAGTTGATGTTCAAGGTCAATCACTCGACTTTTCGCGGCAAGCTCGCCGCAGACCCGACGCTGCCGGTGGGCGAGGTCGAGGAGGACGGCCGCCAGCGTTGGTTTTCGCTCGACGAGGTCAACGAGTTGCGGCGGCGCCTTCGGTTCAGCCGCAAGTCGCTGATGCCGCGGCGCCCGGCCGGCAAGCGGGCGTTGCGCGCGGCGATCGCGAACTTCAAGGGCGGCGCCGGAAAGTCCACGGTCGCGCTGCACTTCGCCCATGCGGCGGCGCTCGACGGCTACCGGGTTCTGGCGGTGGATTTCGATCCGCAAGCCACGCTGTCGCACGCCATGGGTCTGACCGATGTGGCGGAGGAGCGCACGGTCTGGGGGATCATGGCGCGCGACCTGGTGCGGGAGACCGACCGGATGAATGCGAGCGCGGTGGGCGCCGAGTCGGGGGTCGCGGTCGCGCCGCGCAAGCTGCCTGCCGCCGTCCGCGACCTCGGGATCTCGCAGCTGCGCGGCGACGATTTCATCCGCCCCACCGGCTGGAGCACCATCGACATCGTGCCTTCCTGCGCCAACGCCGCCTTTGTCGAGTTCGCCTCGGCGCAGTATCGCCACCTGAACCCGGACTGGACCTTCTTCGCCTGCGTCTCGCGCTATCTCGACGCCCTGCCCGACGACGCCTACGACCTGATCATCTTCGACTGCCCGCCGGCGATCGGCTATCAGTCGATGAACGCGGTTTTCGCCGCCGACGTGCTCTATATCCCGTCTGGCCCCGGATACTGGGAATACGATTCCACCACCAGCTTCATCGGCCAGCTCGCCGAGGCGCTGGAGGATCTCTCCGCCGGTTTCGACACGACCTTCCCCGCGGGGAAGATTGCGCTGCCCAAGGCGTTTCACGACGTGCGGTTCCTGCTGACGCGCTACGAGCCGGGCAACGATCTGCACCGCGCGATGCTCGACGCCTTCCGCAAGGTGTTCGGCGATCGCGTGACCGAGCGCCCGATCGAGCTGACGCGCGCGGTCGAGCAGTCCGGGCGCTTTCTATGTTCGATCTACGAGGTCGATTATCGCGACATGACGCGGGAGACGTGGAAGCGCGCGCGCCGGTCGTTCGACGGCGCCTATGAGGAATTTCGGGATTGCGTCACGGCGGTCTGGGGCGATCTCGACAGCACGGAGGAGACGGCATGAGCCGCAAGCGCCGCATCTTTGACATCCCCGCGCCCGACGAGGTGATCGCGCCGACCGAGGATGGCGCGGAGGATAAAGGCGCGCGGCGCGGCCCGATGGCCTCGGCTGTGCGCGAGAACGCGGACAGCCTGCGGGAGCGCCGGACGGTGGAGGAGGGCATTCGCGCCGAGAACGACGCGCTGGCGCACGAACATGTCCGCCTCAAGCGGGCGGGTCTGATCACCGACATGATCCCGGTGCACAAGGTCGATACGCAGAAACTGTCGCGCGACCGCAAGCCGGTAAAGGACGACACGCTGGAGGAACTGAAAACCTCGATTATCGCGATCGGGCTGTCGAACCCGATCCGCGTGGAGCAAAAGCCCGACGGCCGCTTCGAGCTGATCCAGGGTTGGCGGCGGCTTCAGGCGTTTCGTGAGCTTGAGGGCGCGTTTCAGGACGGGCGGTTCACCCATATCCCGGCGGGCTATGTCGCAACCGGCGACACGCTTGAGACCAGCTATCGGCGCATGGTGGACGAGAACCTGGTGCGCAAGGATGTCTCCTTCGCCGAGATGGCCTTGCTGGCGCGCGCCTACGCCGCCGACCCCGCCACGGCTTGCGAGGACATCGACAAGGCGGTGGCGATCCTGTTCCGTTCGGCGGGCTATCAGAAACGTTCCTACATCAGGGCCTTCGCCGAACTGCTTGACCTGCTCGACGGCGCGCTGCGCTATCCCGAGGCGCTCGGCCGCAATCTGGGCCTCGACCTGCGCAAGCGGCTGGAGGGCGCGCCCGCCAGT